>CBDUQV010000031.1:0-14761 GCA_965369615.1 uncultured bacterium
TCCTGTGAGAGTTCTTCGGATTTTCTGCTTGCCTCATTTACCGCTGCAAGAATGAGGTCCTGGAGCATTTCAACATCATCAGGGTTAACGACCTCACGTTCAATAGTAATTGAGAGGATTTCCTGACGTCCATTGGCGACAACAGTTACCATTCCTCCTCCAGAAGTAGCTTCTACGGTTACATCCTTCAATTTTTCCTGTGCTTCTTTTATCTTTTTCTGGAATTCCTGCGCCTGTTTGATTATCTGTTGGAACTTCATAGCCATTTACCTCTCTTTTACGATTTTGGCTTTCAATATTTCCTGAGCCTTTTTGACCATCTCATGGTTTTCTAATTTACTCTTGCTCTTCTTTTGCTTTCCTTTGTCTTTGGTAATTTTTATCTGCATTTTTTTCCCTGTGACGGCAGAGAGGATTTCCTCAATAAGTTCTTTCCCTCCATTTTGTTCCAGTTGTTCATGCAGAAAGCTATTGTGTTCTTTCATATGGATAGTAAGCACTTCGTTTTTAAGGGATACGGGACTGGCATTGCAGAGAATCGCAGCGAGTGGACGTCTTTCAATTTCAACCTTCTTGATGAGTTTATTCCACAGGGTCTCGACGGTAAATTCGTTACTTTCAATTGCAGTATCGTGGATATTTTCAATTTCATAATTGGTACTTTCTTCTTGAACAAGATGTTCGGGAGCATTTTCCTTCATTTGCTCGATTTTGCGGATAAGTTCATTTATTTGCATTACATCACCAATTTTTGAGAGTGTAAGGAGCTCAATTTCAAGCACAACTCTTGCCAAAGCTGAATTTTTCATCTTTCTGATTGCAAGAGATAAACGATTAAGCAATTGAAGGAGGGTAAAACTTGAAAAGCTTTCTTTCAGTTTAGTGTATCTTTGCAATTCCTCTTCAGAGAGGTCTGATATTTTCACATTGTTGCAGAGGAGGAAGATTTTCCTCAGATGTTTGATATATCCAGAGATAAATTCTTCCATATCATACCCTCTGTTAAAGACCGTATCAACTATTGAGAGTATTTTCTTTTCGTCCTTTTCCTTTATTGCATCAGTTAAGCTGAAATAGAGTTCTTCCTCTACAAAACCGTACACCTTTCTTACTTCATCAACGCTGATTTTTGTTTCTGAATACGTAAACAATTGGTCAAGCATACTCTCGGCATCCCTGAGACTCCCATCTGCTTGTCTGGCGATGAGTCGAGTCGCTGTATCCTCTATACTGATATTCTCTTTCTTTGAAATTTCTTTGAGCTTACCCTCTATTTCAGGAACGGTTAACCTTCTGAAATTAAATCTCTGGCATCGTGAAAGGACAGTCATGGGAATTTCATGTGGTTCAGTTGTTGCAAAAATGAAAATTACATGTTTTGGAGGTTCTTCCAGGGTTTTCAGGAGTGCATTGAAAGCTGGTTTTGTAAGCATATGTACTTCATCTATAATATAGATCTTGTGGTTTCCTCGTCCAGGAGCGTATCGTGTGTTTTCCTGTAATGTTCTTATTTCCTCAATTCCTCTATTTGATGCACCATCGATTTCCAGAACATCAAGATTGATGGAGTCATCAATTTCCTTGCAGTTTGAGCACGAATTGCATGGTTTGATGATTGGTCCCTTCTGGCAATTGAGGGATTTTGAGAGAATGCGTGCCATTGTCGTTTTTCCCACACCACGTGGACCTGAGAAGAGGTATGCGTGTGCAACACGATTATCATTGATTGCATTGATAAGTGTTGTGGTGATATGCTCCTGCCCGACTATTTCACTGAAATTCTTTGGTCTATATTTTCTTGCAATAACTAAATATGACATTATTCTTTCTTGGTATGAAATTCCACGAACATTCCTCGACATTTAAACTGAGACATTTCTATTTTCTGCTTTATTCACCGCCAAGAATTTCTTCGATGTTTTTCGCCAATCAACCAAACATCCCTTATACTATCGGGAGAGAAATGTCGGGGCGGTCGGATTCGAACCGACGACCCCCAGCCCCCCATGCTGGTGCGCTAACCGGACTGCGCTACGCCCCGGTGGTCGTGCACCTGGCAGTTGGTACTCTTCAGATAGAGTTATGAAGAGGAAAAACTCCAGCCAGGTAAACCACTATCAGACATATAATTTCTTACCGCTGCTACCTTCCGGTCCTGACGGAGTTCGAAGTAAATATCTATAATGGATCCAGCTTTCAACATTATCCACGTCCAATAACTGGTCTATTTGAGTTATACCGCCTGCCAGTAACTGACCCTGCTATAGCGGATTGCAGGTTACAGGGCACCGCTAGCTCCCCGTCTGGCACGACCCATTGTACCATTTTTATATCAGAAAAATTTTTTCGTGTCAACAAATTTTTCTTGACTGGTATAAAACAAGATGCTATTGTTTTTGCATGATTGACAGAAGGAAACTCTCAAGCATTGTAAGGGCAGCCCTGAAAGAGGATATCGGAAAAGGAGATGCAACAACACAAATTACTATTCCCGGTGAAACCCGGGCGCTTGCAGTTATCGTAGCAAAAGAAAAAGGTGTTCTTGCTGGTGGCGATGTAGCAAGAAAAGTGTTTGAGGTCGTTGATAAGCATACTGCCGTGACATTTCATAGAACTGATGGCGATAAAATTTCTGTTGGAACGATTGTTGCTGATATCAAGGGAATTGCTCACTCCTTGCTCGCAGCAGAGCGAGTGGCATTGAATTTTCTTCAGAGAATGAGTGGGATTGCAACGCTTACAGCTAAGTATGTCAGAAAGGTGAAGGGAACAAGAGCAAAGATTCTTGATACGAGAAAGACAACACCAACTCTCAGGATGATTGAGAAACATGCCGTTCACGTTGGGGGAGGTTATAACCACAGGATGGGGCTTTACGATCAAATTTTGATTAAGGATAATCATATTAGTCTTGGCGGCGGTATCAGGAATGTTCTCAGGAGAATAAAGGATGTAAATTCCGGTAAAATCTTCGTTGAGATTGAGGTGAAAAGGTTGCAGCAGCTTGAGCAGGTTCTCAAGTATCAAATTGACAGGATAATGCTCGACAATATGTCAATTGAGGAAATAAAAGAAGCGGTAAAAATAGTAAACGGTAGATGTGAATTGGAAGCATCTGGAAATGTGAATCTCAAAACTGTTAGAATGATTGCGAAAACCGGTGTTGATTATATTTCAGTTGGGTCATTGACACATTCATATAGTTCCATTGACTTAAACATGAAGATCAGAAAGATTGGAGAGGAATTTTAAATTTCCTCAGCTTTCCTTCCTGAATGATGGTTCCATCATTTCAATATCTTCGAAGATAAAGAAAATCGGATTAGTTCTCTTCCCATTCTTTATTACCTCGTAGTACAAACAGGGTCCTATAACCCTTCCTGTTTTCCCAACGTACCCAATGACATCACCGCGTTTCACAAAATCACCCTCTTCAACCCGTACAGATTGGAAATGTCCATATTTTGTTAAGTACCCATATCCATGATTGATCTCTACAAATAGACCGATCCCATCCTCCATACCCTGTCTTATAATGGAGCCATCAGCAGTTGCGTAGACTGGAGTGCCTCTCATTGCAAAAAAGGTGAGCCCGGGGTGGAAACGAATTTCATCGGTAAATGCGTCGCTAACGTATCCATAACCTCTTACAAGGCTTCCATGAACGGGTTTAATAGATGGAATTGCTGAGGCTTTTCGTTTTTTATCGGTTAACTTTTTAACTGCTTCTGTAAATATTTCTCTATTCAAGGTGCTTATTTTAACAAGCGAGTCAAGCTTTTCCCTTACATTGAAACCTTCGAAGGAAAATTTCATTTCTTCTGGCAGTTGCTGTATTTCGAGCAGGGGTTCGATCCTCTCTGAAATTTTATCGAGTTCTTTAAATTTTTTTTTCGTTTCTTCAATGTTTGTTTTTAACTCCGCCTCAGTTTTTTTTAGCACTTTGTTTTCGTTCTCGATTGTACGTACATCTGCCCTGCGAATAAGGACATTGCTACTGGGATCGAATAATTTTACAAATAACACGAGTGAAAGGGAAGAAAGTACTACGAGGAAAATGAGGATGAGGATAAAAAAAGATGGATGTCTTTTGCCCCCAGGTTGATTCGGAATTATTGAAATGATGAATTTTCTGCTCATTATTTGTATGAGTGCAAAAGCTCAGAATCCGGAAGGTTTCTGATTTTATTGAGGGCATTTTCTTTTAGCTGGCGAATTCGCTCCCTTGATAGATTAAGTATCTTACCGATTTCTTCCAGTGTGTGTGGTCGTTCGTCATTAAGTCCAAAATAGAGTACCAGTATTTTAAATTCACGTTTTGGAAGTTTTCGGAGTAATCTCATTATTTCATTTTTGAAGTTTTTTCTCCAGAAAAGTTCCTCAGGTGATGGGTAGGACTTTGATGATATTACATCGAAAAAGTAAAGATTATCAGTTGATTTGATTGGAGCATCCAGAGAAATATCCTGTTTTGCCATAGAAATTGCTCTTTTGACTTCGTTGGTGGTTAGAGAGAGTGCTTTGGCAATTTCCTCTGCATCAGGCTCCTGTCCACCAGCTTTTTGTTTTAGCTTATCGCGCATTTTGGTGACGTTTTTTATCTTCTGCTTTTGATTGAGAGGCAATCGAACAATTCTCGTCTGTTCTGCTATAGTTTTTAGTATTGCCTGCTTAATCCACCAGACAGCGTAGGATATGAATCGAACACCTTTTTTCTCGTCAAATTTTTTTGCTGCTCTCATAAGACCAATATTACCCTCATTAATGAGATCCATGAGCGGAACGTTGTAATCCCGGTAGACTTTGGCAATACTTACGACAAACCTTAGATTTGATTCAATAAGTTTTTCGACAGATTTTTTGCTTCCCTTCTTAATTTTCTTTGCAAGTTCCACTTCCTCCTCTTTAGAAAGAAGCGCGTACTTTTGAATCTCCCTTAAATATATGGGCAATGCATCATCAATTTTTAAGGTTTCTTCCTTAATCAAGTTATCTCCCCAATAACGGATATTTATTGTTCAATAGCAACAAACACGATGTAACCGTCGGGTTTTTTTATTTGAAACGTTATGTAAGAAGAATTTTCGTACGTTGATTTTGCTTTGTTGTAATCCCGCATGTCACGAATGTACTGGTTGCCGATTCGTTTTATAATGTCGCCTCTCTTGATTGACGCATCATCAGCGGGACTGTGATTATCAATTCCAGTTACGATTACTCCCGTTTCATTTCTATCAGGGTCTAATGCTTCGACAGTGAATCCAAGCCATCCTTTACCAGCAGGCTCTTTTGATGCAATTTTTGTTTCATCCTGCATTTCTCCAATTTTTACGGAGAGTGCTCTTTCTTTTTTATCCCTGATAATGACAATTTTTACTTTCGTATTTGGCTTTATGCTGGCAACCTGATATCTGAACTTCTCCATGTTGTCCACTCTTTTCCCATCAAATTTTGTAATAATATCGCTATCTTTAAGTCCAGCCTTTTTCGCCGGTGAACCATCGATTACCTTGGCTATGATAATCCCGGTGATATTTTCAAGACCCAGTCCTTTTGCAATTTCGGGGGTTAATTCCTGCATTGAAACACCAAGCCATCCTCTAATTATTTTCCCCTCTTTAATGAGTTGCTCAGCCATTGTTTTTGCCATATTTATGGGAATGGCAAAACCAATACCAACACTTCCTCCACTCGGGCTGGCAATGGCAGTATTTATGCCTATTACTTCACCGTTAATGTTCACGAGCGGTCCCCCGCTGTTGCCTGAATTTATTGCTGCGTCTGTTTGAATAAAATCCTGGAATGTTGGGCCATGATAGAGGGGAACATGCGTTCTTCCCTTAGCACTGATAACACCAACCGTCATTGTCTGATTAAATCCGAAAGGATTGCCGAATGCAATTGCCCAGTCACCAATTTCTATTTTGTCCGAGTCTCCAAGCCTTGCAAACAGTAAATCTTCTTTTATGTGAATCCGAAGGACAGCCACATCGGTTCTCGGATCTGTTCCAATAACTTCCACTTCCTCATCTTTGTAAGTAGTGTTATCTGAGAGTGTGATGACAATTCTGTCGGCATTTTCAATTACGTGGTTGTTTGTAAGGATATAGCCATCTTTTGAAATGATGATGCCTGAGCCAAGGTTTTTCGCTTTTCTTTCGTATTCTCGAGGCGGACTTCCGAAAAACTCCTCAAAAGGGAAGTCAAAAAATGGTGTTCGAACCTTAATGATCCTTTCAGCACTGATATTAACAACTGCTGGAAGTATTTCCTTTGCAACTGGAGTAAAGGGGCTTTTTCGATAATCCTCACTGTCAGAAACCGTATGAAATATGTTTTCCTGTGCATTGCTTTCCTGTGTATTCCCCCCCTGAAAAAAGTTAATATTTGACGCAATAACGAGACCCATAATGAAAGCCATAATGGCAACGAGTGCAGTAAATCCTGCACTGGCGATATAACCTCTATTCCGTGTCATTATCCTCTCCTTTTTCGCTTGTGCTATCAAGCATCTGGAGTATAATCCTTGCTCCTGATATGTTAACGCCTTTCTCATGAACGAGATAACAAACGTACTTGAGTCTTGTTACATCGCTTTCCGAATATAACCTTCTGTTTGAAGGAGTTCTTTCCGGGCAGACAAGACCCTCTCTATCATATATACGCAGAGTTTGCTTGTGTATTCCAAGAATTCTTGACACGACGCTAATGGTGAATACAGGGGTATTTTCATCTATTTCTTTCACGTATTCATCACTCCTTTTCTGCTTTCATTACTTGACGTTGATCCCGATTTCTTTTGGTTTTGCCTTCTCGGATTTAGGAAGTATCACTGACAGGATACCCTGCTTATATGAGGCTTTTACTTTGTCAGCTTCTACATCTTTTGGAAGAGATATTCTTCTCACGAATTTGCCGTAACTCCTTTCAATCCTGTGATAGGTTTTATCTTTCTCTTCCTTCTCGAATTTTCTTTCACCCTGAATAATGAGTTGTCCATCCGAGAATGTAATTGTGATATCTTCTTTGTTCATACCTGGAATTTCCGCAGTCAGCGTGAATTCATCCTTTGTTTCCTCGATATCAAGTGCAGGATACCAGATGCCCTCTCGCGCCAATCCTTCTGCAGGTGTTCTCTTGAAAAAATCAGTAAAGAGGTTGTCGATCTCTTCCCTCAAGGATAACATATCGCTAAAGGGCTCCCATCGTCTGATTCCGAATTTCATAGTATCATCTCCTCTCTATTTTCTTTCTTTCACCCCACCGTACACACTCCACGCATAGTATAATAATATTTAAGTAATTTGTCAAGTATTTTATCAATATTTGTTTAATATTGTTAAAAGAAATTATTTATGTTTTCTTAGATAGTTCGTTAAGTTCTTTTTCTCTTTGCTGAGTTCTTTTT
Organism: uncultured bacterium; assembly: GCA_965369615.1. Taxonomy (GTDB): domain Bacteria; phylum Hydrothermota; class E44-bin80; order E44-bin80; family E44-bin80; genus SOKD01. Next base: position 7,409 of record CBDUQV010000031.1, read on the forward strand.
CCAGACATTTGATGGTTTTGATAAGTTTTGCAACATTTTCATCGTCCGTAAGAGGTTTTTTCCTTCTCCCTGTTTTGATAAGTTCATACACTATTCCGCCAAGTTCCCCAAGGTTATGTTCTATAGTGTGATGGGTACCAATGATGTCAAATTTCAATTTTCCCATTTTCGTGAGTTCATCTGTTCTTTCTGCAGCGAGTATGATTCCTTTCTTTACTTTTTCCCATAACGATTCCATGAAACCTCCTCGATTTTTTCTGAATAACTCTACCACACAATTCCTGTAGCGTCAAACCATTTCAATGAAATAACGGAAGAAAATCTAAAAAAGTTCCAGTTATGATGGAAGAATGGATTTTTTAACTTTTGGGTACGTACCAAAAACGTGTCTATAAATTTCCGGATACCGGTCCTTGCCTCCAATAAGGAGAAGCGTAAGGGGCATTTTGTTTTTTACAAGATGTATCATTTTTGCGGTTTTGTCCCGTATTTCCCATTGTGCGTGCTCATCTTCCCGAAGGCGCGAAATGTGGTACAGTTCACGTGCGTTCATTGAAAGGAGAACACGCTTTCTGTGGGCATTGGTCAGAACATACTGTGATGCTTGCGGATGCTTTTCCTTGATTTTGGAAAAGAGATCATTTGCCTTTTTCTCTATTGCGCGAAATGCTTTCTCCATTCCTGCATCACGAATAGACCGGGGTATGGTTATACCAAGTTCCTGATTGTAATACTGGCACGTAATCGTTGCCATCCTGTGTCGTTTCAATTGGGCAAAACATGATGCAGATACAGTCAGTTCAAATGTCATATGGATATGTTCAAATTCCCTGAGAGTAGTATCATATAATTCCATGTACTTAAATGCTTTTTTGACAATTTCAAGTCTTTTGTTTAAGTTGAGTGATTTTGCAATAGTGAATGCTTCACCAAATGCCATATTCGAGGAGGTCTGTAGTATTGCCCCGATAAGAATTGTATCAGCGTCTTTTGTCCAATTAATCAATTGTACATCAGCTTTGCTCGACAGGATGCGCTTTGTTGCATACTGCTTCACTACGAATTTCCGTAATTCGGGGTAGGTATACTTGTCGTAATCGTTTTCTTTGTAGAAAAGAATGATCGAAGGCGCAATCTTCTTCACTAATCCATGAATCTTCTTACCGAATATTTGTGCCTCTGCCAGGCTATGTGAAGCAAATCTGCGTAGCAGCAGTTCAAGGTTTCTTGCATTAATGGTTATCCCAAGCTGTGTTTTTTGTGAAAGACTCAGGATGTATCGCGCATCTTCATTTGCTTTGAGCCTGATTACCATTTTTTCCTCTGTTGTTGGGCGCTTTTTAAGTTTTTTTTCTTCACAGGTAACGATTCTGGTGTACACTTCATGGTAAAATGTTATACCTTCTTGTATTGTCTTTTTGAATGTGCTTAAATGTTTGCTTGCCTTAATCTCCTTCGGGATAACATAATTGCCGGTCAGCTTAATGTATCTTTGCGACTTCTCTGTGTACGAGTTCAGACGGAATTGTTCGAGCTCTTCGGCAAGTAACCTCGATATGCCCATTATGTCAAAATTAAAAACGGCATGTTCTGCAACTGAATGATGTCCCATTCGGAAAATTATATTTCTATTTGATTTTCGTGCCTTTTCTATTTCAATTTTTGCCATGTTTCGGAGTACGGTGGCGGATTGTGTACTCCTGCTAATTCGTGCGTACGCAGCAGGAAAAACCTCTGGAGTAAGATGGACTTTTTCTTTCGAATGCTCAGCCAGTTCTTGTATGGTTTCATAATCTACATTAAATCCAGCAAGAATGATTTTCACTTCATTATCCTCGTGTACTTGAATTTTCTCATTTCCTATTCCTCAATTTCGAGCTATCGTTTCCTCTTTACAAGAGCCTACTTCCATTCTTCATAAAAAACTATCTCATTGAGTGGTTTTCGGTTCTTGGGTTGTGGCGAATCAGCAGGATACCCAAGGGTGAGTAGTTCGACAACCTTGATTGATTCTGGAATATTCAAGATCTTCCGTACCTTCTCCGGGTAAAATGAACCAATCCAGCATGTTCCCAGTCCAAGCGCTACTGCAGCAAGCGTCATATGGTCCATTGCAATGGAGATGTCAATGGGGTAACACAATTCACCACATCTCATTCGATGCTCATCAGTTTTTGCACAGCAAGCAATGACAACGGGTGCTTCAGCAACAAAGCTTTGATTGTTTGCGGCTTCCATAAGTGCCTGCCGTTTTGGTGTGTCTGTGACAATAACAAATCTCCATTCCTGGAAGTTGCAGGCTGAAGGTGCAAGACGTGCCGCTTCAACGATTCTGTCAAGTTTTTCTTTTTCCACGGGCTTGCCCTTGTACGAACGTACGCTCCTGCGTTCTTTAATTGCAGTAAAAATATCCATAAAACCCCCTTCCATACAATTGTACCACAGTTCTTGCCCCGTTAGAGAATCTTTAATGGGTTAGGGTGCAATACGCAGCCGAAAGAGCCTGTGCCAAAATACCCTTCCCTTCCGGGTTTTAATACTCAATAAAAATAGGTTCCCCGGTGAGTTTAAGATCAAGGATGTTATTCTTTATTCTTAAAGCAACTGGTTTTCCAAGAAAATCAACGCTTTTTGCCTTTTTACCCTGCATTGGAATGGCAATAGTGGCATTTTCTTCTGTCGTCCACGCAACGAGTTTAGTCCCTGAATCTCCTTTGAATATTAAGACAAAATCTTTTTCTTTATTGCCAACCTCCATTCGAGTAACGATTTTGCAGTAACCACTCAATTCTTCATTGAGCACTTTAAATGCAGTATATGAAGGTTTCAGTGCATAATTGTGTCGGATCATTCCATGATTGTTTTCTCGCCACTTGTAGTAAATTGCGCAGGCAATACCAGCATAAGCCTCGATACAGAACCGTCTGGTTAAATAAGCAGCTTGCTTTGTTTCTGCGCCCGTTTTGCCGATGCTGTCCATATCCAGATAGGATAGTCCCCATCCCCATTCGCTTGAAATAATTCTGGGTTTCTTCCCGTTCTTGGATGGATATTTATCGACAATTTTTCTGAGATGAGCATAGCATTTGAGGACTGTTTCAGGACCACCTTCCCGGTACGGGTGAACAGATATGCCATTTACCAGATCCATGAGCCCCCATTGCGCACATTTTGAAATGAAATTGCCATCACATCCACAGGTGGCAGGAGCGATTATGATTGCATGTGGATCAGCTTCTCGAATTGCTATGCATGTTGCCTTTACCAATGCCATATAGTCCTCAGGGTTAGGTTCTTCTCCCCAGAATTTTTTTATATTTGGCTCATTCCATATTTCCCAGATAATACACCTTCCTCTGTATCTTTGTGCAGCCTTGCCGGCAAATCGCGCAAACCCGTTTATCTGTTCCTCTGTTTTTATTGATTTTTCCTTGCCGTACAACCTGTTTTTGTAGTCGAGGATGAAAAGTATTCGACCTCCCTGCTTCTCAAACGAATCAACGAGTGCATCGTATTTAGAAAAATTGTATATACCTTTTTTTCTTTCCACTTGTGTCCAGGTTAGATCTGCTCTGATGAGTTTTATGTGTGCTTGATCCATGAGTTTGAGGTCCCTTTCAGGGGCTCCGCTAAAGTGAATATTGACACCAATACCATCCGGGATAAAAACATGCGGAAAATCACAGCATACACCTTGAGATTGTTTTCGATTGCAGGTGGCAGAGATAAACATTAGTACTAACGAAAAAAACAGTAAGTAAAATAGAAAAGCTTTGTTTATCATACGTTACTTATAACAAAGAAAGTTCAGTAAGTCAAGTTTGAAATCCCAATAATCCATCATCGTTTTTTATTTTGACATATGAAGGCTAATTGTGTAAAATTACCCTAATGGGAATAAGAAGCTATCGAAAAGTCATTATGTCCGCAATCATTTTTGCAGGTTTTTCCTCCTTGGTATCACAGGTTCTCCTGATGCGAGAACTCCTTGTTGTTTTTTATGGAAACGAGCTGTCTCTCGGTATTACGCTTGCTGGCTGGCTTTTCTGGGGAGGGATGGGGAGCCTTCTCGTCGGTCCCTTTGTAGGCAGAAAAATAAAAAGAAAGCTCCTTCTGTTTACTGCAGGAGAAATCCTTCTCTCTATTTTTCTTCCTGTCAGTCTCATAACAGCGCGTTTCATTCCAGTGATAATAGGCTTAACTCCCGGCGAGATCATAGGAACCATACCGATGCTGCTGTCAAGTTTTCTGGTTGTGTGCCCGGTAACTTTTCTCGGTGGAGCGCTCTTCGTCCTTGGGTGCGATATTTACAGAAAAGAAGGGGTAGAGGGTGCAGTTCCTATAGGTTATGTCTATGTGCTCGAAGCAGCAGGGGCATCCCTTGGTGGTTTCATTGCGAGCTTCTTTCTCATCAGGTTTCTTCCAGGGATATCCATTATGCTGTATCTCTCTTTTTGTAATGTTCTTTTGGCTTTCCTGCTTACCTGGAAAAAGACGAGACTCCTTGTCTCATTTTCGCTTATTCTTATGGTTGTTTTTTTCGTACTCTCAATGAACGCATCAAAGCTCAGATTGTATACTCTCCGAAAACAATGGAAAACCTTTGAATTTATTACATCTGAAAATTCCATCTACGAAAACATAACCGTTGTTTCACGGAATGGAAATATCAGTTTCTTTACGAATGGACTTCTCGCTTTCACATATCCCAATACGGCAACCAATGAAATGAGAGCCCACATCCCTCTGCTTGAGCACCCTTCCCCGCAGAATGTCCTTGTTATTGGTGGAGGGGTGAGCGGCATTATGAATGAGATATTGAAACATTCTATTAAACATGTTGATTATATTGAGATTGATCCACTCCTGATAAAACTGGCGGAAAAGTATCTCGACTATGATGCGAAGGTTGAAGGGAGAGTGAGGATTGTTAATACAGACGGCAGAATTTTTGTAAAGAGGTGCATGGTTCAATACGATGTAGTTATTCTTAACACAGCGGAACCACACACAGCTCAGACAAACAGGTACTATACGGTTGAATTCTTTAAGGAATTATCGAATATTCTTTCAGAAAATGGAATTGTTTCCTTCAGTATCTATTCAAATCCAAATTACATGAGTGAGGAAGCGCGAGAACTCTATCTCAGTCTTAAAGCAACGCTGGAAGAGGTTTTTGAAGATGTGCTGATAACACCAGGTGCTACCAATTTTTTTATTGCATCGAGGGCAAAAGGGGTTCTTACGGATGATTGGGTAAAACTGCTCGAACGGGCGCGGGAGAGAGGAGTGGAAACAAGATATGTTCGTGAATATTACCTTTTTGCAGATTTTTCGAAAGATCGGTTTGAAGATACATTTTCCCGGTTAATTCCTCATAAGCCGGTGAAGATAAATAGTGATTTTAGACCCATTTCGTATTATTATGATATGGTTTTCTGGAGTACTTATTTTTCAAAGGCGGGGTATGTGAGCCGGAGGATTTTGAAGTCTGTATCTGAAAAGCGCACCTGGGTTGCGCTTGCAGTTCTTTCTATTGTTCTCCTGTTACCAATTGCCATCAAGAGAAGAACGGGAATGCCGTATGGAATTCTTATCCCCATTGCCACAACGGGTTTTGCAGAAATAACGTTTCAAGTTGTAACGCTTCTTGCTTTTCAGATTCTCTACGGGTTTGTATTTTACAAGATGTCTCTCATTCTTACTACCTATATGTTCGGTCTTATTCTTGGGGGGTTGTGGATTACCAAGATGATGGAGAAGGGGAGGGGAACTGCAAAAATGTATTTACTTACCCAGGTTTCCATTGTTATTTACCCGCTTTTGCTTCCTTTGCTCTTTTTTCTCTTTTCTCGGATGAGGGGTGATGTTGCCAATTATCTGGGCTCACATATTATTTTTCCCTTTCTTCCAGTAATACCAGGGATTATAGGCGGTTTCCAGTTTCCTCTTGCCAATAAGCTCTTTCTTCAAAGACGAAATATAAAAGGGACAGCAGCTGGAATGACCTACGGTTTAGATCTCATTGGTTCTTGTACTGGAGCACTTATCGTCAGTATTTTCCTCATACCGATACTTGGTATCCCGAACACCTGTTTCCAGGTTAGCATTCTCAATTTCATCAGTCTTGTTTTGATTATTTTTTTGCTGTATCCCTTCCATAGATCATCCCGGACCGGGAAGATATGATACGCATAATGCTCCTTTTTCTAATGCAATTGTTGCTTTAGATATTTGATAATTGGTGATATCCCTGCTTTTTCACTTGACAATCCGCAAGTTCATCTGTAATAGTATCTATAATGTATTAAGTAATGAACTGTGAAAGGTGATTTGGTATGACTGATGTGAGTAAAGAAGAATTTCCGAAATCATTTAATCAGTTGATCAAGAACTCAGACAAACCTGTACTTGTTGATTTCTTTGCAACCTGGTGTAAACCGTGCAAGGAAGTATCGTCGATAATTAAAAAATTGGCTCAAGAGTATAAGGGAAGAGTCCTTACAATTAAGATAGATATTGATGTCAAGCGTCATGTGCAATCCCGCTATCATGTGATCAGTGTTCCGACAATTATACTCTTCTGGAAAGGCGAAGAGTTATTGAGACTTGTGGGTGCACAATCTTACGAGCATTATAAGGAACAGATTGAACTCCATCTCCCGAAAGAATAATACTGGTACCCGAAAAAATTGTTGACGAGTTCGTTTGCCATCACAGAATCTGTTTCTGGAGGCATTTTTTTATTTTTAGATAAGAACGAATTTGAATACTGCAACAATTCTTTAGCAGTACAAGCGGAGATATGTCTTGAAACCGTTAATGGAGAGGAATAAAATGAAGAAATACCTGTTCCTTTTTGCAGCGCTTTGCCTTGTTTCATTCCTGTTGGGGGAGGAAAATACCCTTAACTATATGGGTTATACACTTGAAAAACAGATAACCGAAGACGATGGTTATCAAATGTGCATAATGGTACTTATGGATGGCAATGGCAATGTTATCAAAAAATTCGATCTCGGCGCCGATAATGAAGAATGGAACTCCTGGCAGTTACTGGATGTAATAAAAGGTGGAAATAAAGAATTGCTCATTTCCCAGTATTCTGGCGGAGCACACTGTTGTGAATACAATTGGATTTATGAGTTTACTCCGGAGGTAAAGGAAATATTCAATAGCTATCAATATAATACGCTGGGATTCATGGCTCCCCCTGATGATCTCAATAACGATGGGAATTGTGAACTTATCCTGCAAGATCTTGTGTATTCCTATTTCTTCAGATGCTGCTATGCCGCTTCGCCATCATACAGTGTCATTTTTGAATATGATCCTGAACAGCAAGAATATGTT
>CBDUQV010000032.1:0-14756 GCA_965369615.1 uncultured bacterium
CATACTAAGTTCCTGGGAAGAGAAGCGTATAAACTTGAAGGAATATGGCTCAATAATGAGAAAATTATGGGTGGTCCCTTCCGTACGTATTTCTTTAACGACATCCTGCAATCTCGAGCATACATCATTGATATTCATGTTTTTGCACCAGGAAAGAAAAAATGGTTTTACCTGATGGAACTCGAATCAGTGGCTGCAACATTCGAAACATTCCCGATCGATAAGCAAACAATTCAAGAGGATTGATAAAACAATGCAGGAAGAACTGGATGAGAAAATTGATTGCAAAGCGTTATTCTCAAAAGGCACAGTAACTCCGCAGCAATTCAAGTGGAAGAAGAAATGGTATGTTGTGCAGAAGGTGCTCCTTCGCTGGGAAGATCGAAAAGGCAGGGAGCTCTTAAGGCACTTTTCTATCACTGATAAGGCAAACACCTTTCATATTGTTTTCTATCCGGAAAATCTGATATGGAAACTACGCGGCATTGATTCGGAGGGTTGAAGTGTCAAAACAAATCATTCTTCACATCGATATGAATGCCTTTTTTGCATCAGTGGAACAGCGAGCAAACCCATCCCTCAAGAACAAACCTATTATCGTTGGAACGGGTATTGGCTTACGCGGTGTCGTTTCTACATCATCCTATGAAGCAAGACCGTACGGGATAAAATCGGGTATGCCACTTCGAGAAGCAATCAGGTTATATCCTCAAGCGATTTTAATTCCTGTAGACCCATCTAAATATGAATCGGTTTCAAGAAAGGTCATGGATATTTTTTTTAAGTATACACCACTTGTTGAAATTTTCTCCGTCGATGAAGCCTACCTGGATATTAGCGGTTCCTTACGTCTTTATGGCTCCATTGAAAACATTGTCCTGAAAATTAAGGACGATATCGAAGAAGAATTCGGAGTTACCTGCTCAGTTGGGATGGGATCAAATAAACTGCTTGCCAAACTCGCAAGCAGTCTGGATAAACCTGATGGATTTGCCAGAATTTTAAAAGAGGATGTTGCCTATCTTGCGGAGAGACTGAAGGTTTCACAGTTATGCGGAATAGGACCAAACCTGAGCGCGAGTCTTGATAAACTCAACATCATTACAATGAAAGACCTTGGAGAATGCGATGAGCAAATTCTCATTGACAGGTTCGGTGTTATTGGAAGAGCACTCCATCGTATGGGACTTGGAAAGGATTCTACACCCGTCCTTCCCTACTTCCATTATAAAGAGGCGAAATCCATGGGTCACAGTATTACCTTCAGCAAAGATGTAATGGATTTTACAAAGATTAAACGAACGCTTCTCTGGCTGTCTGAACGTGTTGGAAGAAGATTGCGGAGAGCTAAAATGAGAGGTAAAAAGATTACAATTTGCATCCGTTATAGTGACTTCACGACCATAAGCAAAGGAAGAACTATCCTTCAATACATCAATGACGGATATTATCTATACAGGTGTGGACTTGAGATATTGAAATCCTTTCGGGAACCAGGAAGAAAAATCAGACTTATTGCAACGAGCGCTTCACGCCTTGTAAAGGATATCTATGAACCTGGTCTCTTTGAAGACTCCGAAAAACAGGAAAAGTTGGTGAATGCCATTGACAGGATTAACGATAGATTCGGTGAATTCACCATAAAGAGAGCATTTCTTCTGGAACATATTGTGCGAAAAAAATTATTTTGTCCATTGCATCCGGGAAAAATATAATGCTTCTTCCTGCTTCAAAACAAATACGGAGGTACCATGGGCGCATTTCCTGATGTCTGGGGAGAAGGAAATCTTTTTGCACTCTCAGGATTTAAAAACAAAACAAACTGGTTTTATCCAGTTGTTGGCACACTTCTTGAAAATAGAATTGGATTTACCATTCACACAGAACGGGAAAAGACATACTGGATTGCGTTAAGAAGTGGCAATACTACCGGTGAACTGATACACAATCAGTCTTCGAATTGCTTTGACCATTTCATCCCAGACATATTAGCTGGAGACATCCTCTCCCTTCGCTGCGGAATAAAAAACAGTAATATCCATTATCTTGCGGTTCCCCTTTCAGCAAACGAAATACTCATAAGGATTACTCCACTAACCGCACGTAAGAAAGTAACCATATATTTTATCACAAGGATCGTTGCCTGCAAGAAAATTTATTTCACGCAATCTGCCTTTGCAATAAAAACAGATGCAGATTCCGTTTGTATCAGAACAAACAGACAGCCTGATAATTACTTCGTTGTTGATTCAATGGAAGAAGTTGGAAGGATTATTAGCGGAAATGTGGAACAACGTGCCCGAAGCTGGGATGGTGATAAGGAAATTCGATACCTTGTCTTATCGAAAACAATAAGCCGAAATAATTTTTATGACATAGAAATATCTTCCAAAACACAGAAGACGAAAAGGCATGCGCCTATCAAAACCATCATTGATGCAAGAAAAAAGTTCTATATCTCAAGAATACACACGGAGAAAAGAAGAACCTTTGCTAAGGCAGCGAGCATTTTAAAAGTAAATATTGAATCCCCGCAAGGTGTTTTCAGGCAGAGATGGACAACTCCTGATCGGTGGCCGCACAGACATCTCTGGTTATGGGATTCCTGCTTCCATGCTCTTGCTTATACATTCATTGATAAGAAACTTGCTGAAGATTCACTGCTCTCGGTCATTGATACCCAGCAGAAGGGTGGCTTCATTCCCCACATTGGAAGACCTGATGGAAATTTTTCAAACATCACCCAACCACCATTGCTCTCGTGGGCATCATATAAGGTTTATCAGCAAACTAAAAATAAAGCATTTCTGAGAAAAATGTATCCAAAGCTGAAAGCATACCTCTTCTGGTGTCTCAGAAACAGAGACAAAAACCATAATGGACTGCAGGAATGGGCGCGCAGTGATGAATCAGGAATGGATAATTCTTCAAGATTCAACAGTGGATGTTCCTTCGATGCTCTTGATTTTTCCTCCATACTTGCCAATGACCTTTCATGTCTGTACTCGATAAGCAGGGAAATCGGAAACGTCGAATCAAAATTAAAAAGGAACGAGCAGAAAATCAACAAAAAAATCCAGCAGTATTTGTGGAACAAAAAGGAAGGATTTTTCTTTGACCGCTATTTCAACGGTACATTTTCAAGATCAAAAACTGCCTGTGGTTTTCTCCCTCTTTTCTCCGGCAGTGCCACGGAACAGCAAGCAGAACATCTTATTCAGCATCTTCTTGCAAAAAATGAATTCCACACACCTTTTCCGGTACCAAGTGAATCAATAGATTCACCCACTTTTGACAACAATATGTGGAGAGGACCTGTTTGGTTAAACTATAACTACTTTATCATCGAAGGGTTAAAACAATATGGATTCAATGATATTGCTGAAACACTACGAAGAAAAACGCTCAGAGAAGTAGAAAAGTGGTATCGAAAAGAAGGAACAATCTTTGAATTCTACGACCCATTTGGAAAACTTTCACCGCGCTGTATTCCCCGAAAAGACACCTACGGAGCGATCAAGGAATTTGGATGGTCTGCTGCTCTTTACATTGTGCTCTTTCTCAACCAATAGAAACAGGATTGGATCTTATTTTTTCTCATGAAGCAGATATACAAAAAAATAATTGACTGTGATAAGTTTATAGGTTATACGTATTAAAAAAGAACCTTGTTGGGTGATATAAAAAGGAGGAATCATGGCAGAGGAGTACAAAGCAAACGCATATGTATTGATTAAAGTAGAGGCAAGCATGGCGCATAATGTTTACAATCAACTCAATAATCTCAAATCGATTATCCAGGTTGATCCTGTAACAGGTCCTCATGATATCATAGCAATTGTTGAATCTGCTGACGTTTCAACCCTTGGCTCATTTATAATCAATAAAATCAGAACAATTAAGGGAGTCAGGGATACATTAACCTGTCACATTATTAAGTTCGGGTTGTAGTCCGGTTAGAGCTTGTATCCGATTTTCCGTAAAAACTCTTTTCTCTCTTTCATCCCTTCCTCATCCTCAATACCCAGGGGTTTGAATCCATCAAGAACACCAAGTATTCCCCGTTGCTCACCATCCTCGCCGATAATTATCTTAAGAGGATTTGCTGTTGCGCAATAAAACCCAACTATTTCAGGTACATCCCTCAAGATCCTTAGAAAGTTTATCGGATATGCATTCTTAATAAAAAGAATAAAGGAATGTCCTGAGCTAATATTCATCGCATTTTTCCTGGCAAGCTCCATCATTTCATCATCAGTCCCTGTGAACCGTATTAATCGCTTATCCGATGATTCACAGAAGGCAAACCCAAATTTAATCCCGGGTACCGTGCTGACAAGTGCCTCATGGACATCATCAACTGTTTTGATAAAATGTGACTGTCCAAGTATCAAATTGAATGATTTTGGATTGTCTATTTCAACAACTTTAATCTCCATCAATTAACCTCATTTCGCATACATATGTCGTGATCGTAAATCCCTCGTTTCATCGATTTACCCATTCACCGTTTCGCACTCTTTCTTCCCTCTACTCATCTCACTGTTGCCAATTGCTTACTGATTTCACTGCATTACATTTTCTCTGGAGCTGCTACACCAATAAGATCCAGTCCATTCTTCATAACCTGCTGCATTGCCTTCACAAGAAAGAGCCTTGCCACTGAGAGCGGTCCATCATCCGAAACAACCCTGACCTTCTGATAATAGGAATGAAACACCTTTGCAAGGTCAAGAAGGTAATAGGGAACTCTATGAACATCCCGTTTTTCTGTTGCCACCTGCACAATCTCGGGAAAAAGAAGAACCATCCTTGCTATCTCCCTTTCCCCGGGTTCTGTGAGCAGTGAAAGATCAGGGTCATCCGTCATGCTCAATCCTGCTTCCCGGGCAAAATTGAAGATGTTCACTGTCCGTGCATGGCAATACTTCGTGTAGTAAACAGGATTCTCAAGCGATAGCGTCTTTGCCAACTCAACATCAAAATCAAGGTGGGCTTGACTTCTTCTCATGAGAAAAAAGAAACGAACAGCATCGGAATCAACAGAATCTAATAGAGAATCGAGTGTAATAAATTTCCCAGATCGTTTCGACATCTTCTTTTTCTTACCTTTTGAAACAACTGTTACCTGTTGAATGATAATTATCTCAAGACTCCTGGGATCAAATCCAAAAGCTTCAACCGCTGCCTTCAATCGCATTATATCCCCATGGTGGTCAGGTCCCCATAGATTTATCAGATATTCATATCCACGCTCAAATTTGTTCTTATGGTAGCTGGCATCCGAAACAATATAGGTGTGAGTTCCATCCTGCTTGATGAGTACCCGGTCCTTATCATCTCCGTACTTCATTGTGGAGAACCAAATTGCTCCATCTTTCTTGTACACATCTCCCCTATCTTCAAGGATCTTTAAAACCTGTTGTGCTGAAAACTGTTTCAATATCTCTACTTCGCTAATCCATTTTTTGAATCGAACATCAAACTTTTCAAGTGAATGCTTCTGTGACTTAACCATTTCGTCTTTTACAATTTCCTTGAAGAATTGTATTCGATCATCCTCACTCATGCTGATTATTTTTTTATCGTTCAAAAACTGCTTCACACAATCCTTTATATACTCTCCCTTGTATCCATCTTCAGGAATTTCTCCCGTCTCACCAAGCAATTCCTTAAATCGAATCTCCGCTGATTTACCGAGCATATGCATCTGTCTTCCTGTATCATTGATATAAAACTCCGCATCTGCTCTATAACCGGTAAAATTAAGTAATTTCACAAGGACATCACCAACCACTCCAGCCCGTGCATTCACCACATTTAATGGACCGGTAGGATTGGCGCTTACGAACTCAACCAGGATTCTCTTTCCATTGCCAGCGTTGCTGCTGCCAAATTGTGCACCTTCTTCGACCACATTCCGCAATCGTCCAAATAGAACACTGTTCTGCAAGAAGAAGTTTACATACCCACCTTTTCTCAGAACCTTTTCAAACATATCATTTTTCTTGCTGAGTTTATCAACCACTGTATTCATAAAGTCATCGAATGAAATCTTTTTTTCACGAGGAAAGAGTGAGGAGATGTTCGATGCGAAATCCCCAAATGCAGCCTTTGGGGGAATTTCAATAACCGGTTTTGTCTGTATACCATAGCTTTTCAGGATCCCTTCTATTACTATCTGTTTTATTTCTTCCTTAAGGCTCATCATATCTTTATAGAATTTTTTCCGTCGGAGCATCTCCCCAGAGAGACTCAACACCATAGTATTTTCTTTCTTCTTCCAGGAATATGTGAACCACAACATCAACATAATCCATGAGTATCCAATGACCATAGGAGTATCCTTCAAGATGCCAATTTCTTATTCCCTCATCCCTTAATTTTTTTCTTACCGCATCCGCAAGAGCACGGGCGTGGGTCTCACCTATTGCCGTGATAATTATAAAGAAATCTACCATGGAAGAGATTTTCCTTAGATCAAGGATCCTAATAGTATCGCCTTTTTTGTCAAGTGTCAGCTGAGCAATATACCTTACAAGACTTTGTGAATTTCTTAAGTCTTCCAATGCACCTCCTAATATATTTCCCGTTCCAGAACTTTTTTCGAGAAGTATTTGCTATAATCTTTTCCAAGCAAGAGGGTTGCTTCCACGAATAATGTTGAGTCAATCATCGTTGTCATATTTGAGCAATGAATCATCTTCCCTAACAATTTTGCATTCCTCATCCCCGTATTCATTCTTTCAATAACAATTGTCCTTTCAACATCCCCTTCCCTCACATTTGAGATTTCAACCACATCAAATCCTTTTTCTCTCAAGAATAGGGAGACTTTGTATGCAAGATTATCAACGCCACAGCCATTGAGCACTTCAACGCGGGTATACGGAATGGGAGCATTACCCGGGAAACTCTTTCTTCTTTCTGAAAATCTAAATGTCATTGAAGCAACAATAATAAGCACAAGAAACGTAAGAACAATTATAAGAATCCGTGCGTACAGGCTTTCGGATTTCCCTTTACGCTTTTTGCTTGTTTTTTTCATCCCGTACAATAGAAAATGCAGGAATTCTATTACCTGTGGTTATTGTGGCATTGCTGATCAAACAACCTTCTTCAATTATAACATTGTCCCCGATGACAGAATGGTGAAGAGAAGTATGGACACTGATCTGGCAATTTTTTCCTACAACTGTCCCTTCTGTGATGGTAACAAATGGCTCTACTACCGTATCTTTCCCAATCGTAACGTCGTAATCTATTGTTACTGATTCTGCAGAAACAAAGGTTACCCCACCAAGCATGAGTTCCTTTATCATTCTTTCCCTAATAAGCTTTGCAACGCGTGCAAGCATCCTTCTATCATTGACACCAATTATTTCAGACCGATCATCCGTTGTTACCACATAAACACTCCCACCATCTTCCTGAACAAACCGAATAACATCCGTCAGATAGTATTCTTTCTGAATATTATTCGGATTGATTCGTTTAAGATAGTGAAAAAGTTTCTTTTTATTGAAGATATAAACACCTGCATTAATCTCCTTTATTGCCTTCTGCTCTTCAGTTGCATCCTTTTCTTCAACAATTTTCACTACTTTATTTCCCTCTCTAATAATTCTTCCATACCCAGTGGGATCATCAATACATGCGGAAAGAAGAGTTATATCACATTTGTTCTTAATATGAAGAGTCATCATCTGCTCAATAGTCCTGTATTTCAACAAAGGTGTGTCTCCAGCAAGGACGATTACATCTGCATCAACGTTTTTGAGCGCTTCTTCTGTCAGAAGCACGGCATCACCCGTTCCCAATAGCTTATTCTGATTGACAAAACTCACACTCCAATCCGCAAACTCCTTCATCACTGCTTCTTTCTGATTACCGACAACGACGACTATTTTCTCGAGAGGTAGCTGCTCTGCAAGGTGCAGAACATAGAAAAGCATTGGTTTTCCGCATATGCGATGAAGAACCTTGGCAATATGAGATTTCATCCTTTTCCCTTCTCCCGCTGCAAGTACAACACAAGCAAACCGTTTCATATTAAACTCTTACTATTGTATTGTCGATAAGTCGCGCTTTACCAAAATGGCAGGCAATTGCAATGAGCGTTTCCGTTTTAATGATCGTAACGGGTTTAAGGAACTTTGTTTCTACAGCCTTTACATAATTTAAACGTGCGGTTTCCTTCGATTGTATCATCTTCCTCATGGTCCTCAGTATTCTCGGTACACTCCGTTCACCATTATCAATCATATTTCTCGCTCCTTGAATCGACTGATAAAGTATAACCGCTTCTTTCCGCTCTTTTTTCGTGAGATAGACATTACGGGAACTCATAGCAAGCCCATCATCTTCCCTGACAATTGGTCCAACCAGAATTTTAATGTCAAAATTCAAGTCTTCAACCATTCGACGAATGATAATTGCTTGCTGTGCATCTTTCTGCCCAAAAACAGCACTATCTGGCTTAATGATATTAAATAATTTTGCTACGACAGTGGTCACACCTTTAAAGTGTGTTTTTCTCTTTACACCGCACAAAAGACGACTGATATCTCGAACATACACTTCTGTTTTGTGGAATTTATTGTACATGCTGCCCGCGTCAGGATAAAAGAGAATACAACAACCTCTCTTTTTCAGTAAACGTTTATCCCGCTCTAAATTACGCGGGTAATTCCTGTAATCCTCATCGGGATTGAATTGCATCTGATTAACAAAAATGCTCACAACTGTTACATCAGCATTTTTATTTGCAATATCAATCAACGAAAGGTGCCCCTCATGTATGCAGCCCATCGTGGGAACAAATCCAATGGTCTTCTTCTCTCTCCGTATGCTATCGGAGATCTCTTGCATCCTTTTAATGTGGGCAATGACCCTCATACTATTTCAATAGCTTTGAGGAACGCGGAAGGAATACCCTCATCCCCTTCTCTTCTTTTTCTATTTCCCTTAAAATCGTGCGGAAATCGTCTTCATTATCGATAAAATTAACTTCGTTGATATTTATGATCAAAAGGGGAGATTCCTCGTAATGGAAAAAGAACTGGTTGTATGCCTCGTTCAATTCTTTGAGATAGGCAAGGGTAATCTCCTTTTCAAAAGGTCTTGACCGTTGTTTAATCCGCGCAATCGCCCGTTCTGGGTCTATTTGAAGATAGATTATCAGAGAAGGTTTAAGAATGTCCTTTCTGAGAATATCAAATATTTTGTTGTACAGGGCTATTTCTGTCTCGTTCAGTGTAAGGTTGGCAAAAATTGCATCTTTCTCAAACATATAGTCGCCCACAAGGTTTGTTGAAAAGAGTTCCATCTGCTTCAATTCCATTTGCTGTTTGTGTCTTGACAGCAAAAAGAACATTTGCGTCTGAAAAGCATATGCATCCATATCCTTGTAAAACTCTGCAAGAAACGGATTCTCCTCAACAACTTCAAGGACGAGCTTTGCATTCATTCGCTGAGCAATCATATCTGCAAGCGATGTTTTTCCAACACCAATAAGCCCTTCAACCACAAGATACTTGAATTTATCCATTCAATTCCTCAAGTAATTGGCGCATTGTTTTTTGAAAAATGGGATGTTCGAAATCAGGTTCAATATCACTCATCGGTTTAAGCACAAACCATCTCATATGCAAATTCGGATGAGGGATAGTAAGTTCTTTACATTCAATTACTTGATTGCTATAGAAGAGAATGTCAAGGTCAATGATTCTTGGACCCCATCTCTTTCCGTTTTTTCGTCCCATCAATCGTTCCGTTTTTTTTAGCTCATTCAGAAGTGCATAAGGATCAAGCGTGGTAGTGATCTTCATAACTGCATTGAGAAAACGTGGCTGTTCTTTGTATCCAAAAGCTTCGGTATCGTACTGCAAAGAAACAGCAATGATAGCAATATCGCTGTTCTTTCTCAAATGTTCTATCGATTTCTTCAGATTATCTTGTCGATTACCGACGTTCGATCCAAGTCCGATAAATACTATGCTATTTTTTTCTTCTGATCTCAACACATGCATATTTTATTGGTCCTCCAAGAGGGGGATGTTGCTTCTTAACCCTTACTAAAACCTCATATGTTGGAAAAGATTTAAGCAATTTCTCTGCAATCCTTTCAGCAATGCTCTCAAGTAATGAAAAGGTCTCATGTTCTACGACCTTCTTCACTTCCCTGTATACCTTTGTATAATCTATCGTATCCTTTAGGTTATCGGATAAACCAGGAACAGAAAGATCACCTGCAATTTCAACATCAACTTCCCAGTGTTGTCCCAATTCCTTTTCTGCCAGGTTTGATCCGTGATAACCATACAATACCATACCCTTCAAAAGTATTTTATCCATTGCTGCACTATATCACAAAGACAAAGTTTCGTCAAGAAAAATAAAATAGGCAACAAATGATTTGACAACCAAAAGAATCTACTGTATGCTGCGACTCTTGAAATTATACTTGATTCAATGAGTTACAGACTCTTGCGGACGAACAAATCAGCATCATACCAGTATTAGCATGCAAATGCATTTTGCTGTATCTTCTTTGTTCGGGAATGTTGAATCAAATAATTTCGTGTTTTTTGTGACAATTCGTGGTTCAAAAGAAGGAGTGAATCCGCACGTCTCCCCGTTTGCATTATCAGGAGGAAAGAATGGTTCGTCTTCTCGCTGAGATTATACACATTAGAAAGATAAAAGGATCAGGGAGCATTAAGGATTTTCCGTATGAGACCTTTTCTGTCAAGGTAAGGATAAAGGGCTCTTCGAAAAAAACAATTAAAACTCCAAAGGGCATCAAAGGCAAAATCGTGTCGGTAAAACGTCCATTCTTAAAGGATTGGATGGTAAAAAAAGGTGACCTTATTGTGCTAAATGCTGATGAAACAAAGCAGTGCATAACAGAACTCGGCATAGCGGGAAAAGCAAGGAAATGGAAAGAATTCACCAAAAAGGATGTGGACAGTGATGGTTACAAGGAAATTCTCTTTGACAATCCCTTCATTACAGCAGTTCTCTCTCCTCATTATGGAGCTCGATTATATCAACTCTCAAATAAGGGAAGTCATAAAAAGGAACTCTATGGAGGCTGCTATTACAAACAGAAAGGATATGTGGAACTTGGTGGTATTGAAGAAACATTGGGGAGACATGGAAAACCAGATGGATTGTGGAATACATCATACACACTGAAGTCCACTGAAGGAAAGAACACGCTCACTTTCATTTCCAAAATAAAGAAAGAAAAAGGATTATCAATTGAAAAAAAGTTTTTGTTCTTCAAGACCTTTCCGGGACTGGTTAACACCGTACGTTTTCATTTTAAGCCTGCAAAAGCGGAGAAAAAGAATAAAAAAGAAAAGAAGCAGAAAAAGAAAATCGCATTGACCCAGCGAATTTTCTTTGCCCTTGGTGGCATTCCAAATTACACGAATCTGTACCATATTCCTGAAAAAAGCAGTTTGCATACCATCAGGTTCAATAAACCGCTTTATAAACGAGGCTGGGATGATTCTGCATGGTGGGAGTGGCAACATTGTCACTTCACTCCAGAACCCGGGCTCATCATTCTGGAAAACGAAATTTCACACGAGATACTGGTTATATTCTTCAGCACTTCAAAACTGAATTACCTGTGGACAGGAGACAAAAGCAAAACACCACGTATGCACATCACTTACAAAGAAACCAAAATTGAGCCGCACAAACAGAAGGAATATAATACTGTAGTAGCAACCGGGAACTGCTACTGCTTTTCAAACCAACAGCTTCTTTTTATCTCAAAAGGTTCAACAACAGGATACTCTACCCCCTTATCATTTGTATTTTATTCTCAATCCGGTAAAGAAAGAAAGATGTTGATAGATACGGGAAACACCGTTAAAACCATAAAAATGAAGAGGCTCCGCAAAATCAAAGATATTCAGGGAAGAATTTTCTATCACACGATGGTGGCAAAAAATGAAACCAATGAAATCAGCGCAACAATAGCAGACACGGAATTGAAGGTGAGGTTGCATCTTGAGTAGGAAACATCCATTTCATTCCCTCACCGTTGGCTACGATTGGGAAATGGCGGTTCTGAAGAAAACAACAGAATCAGCCGGTGAGGATGAAATAGTGAAAATCGCCGATGAAATCCGTAAAAAACTCCCCTGGGCACGCACCGGGATTGATATTGACCTTTTGGAGCTACGTATGACAATAGGGTCAAACTGGGATGAATTCAAGGAAAAGAATAGAACGCTTATCGAATGCGCCAGGAAAATAGCAACAAAACAGGGTTACACCATCCTGCCTATTGGTGCTCGTCCAACAGAACAGATGCCCATCGGTTCCCACATTCACGTTGGCACGATTCCTGATTTCACCGATGCTATCCGGATTACCAATGCAATGATCCCCTATGTCCCGTGTCTTGTCGCGCTTGCATGCAATAGTCCCTTTTCAAGATTTGACATCGGGAAATTCAAGAGTTACAGAGTTGTTTATAATGCGGAATGGTGTTCCTTTCCCGTTGAGATGAGGATACCACAATTTGCCCGGGGAGGCTGGGGTGAAGACGTGCAGGTAAGACTTCCACGAAAGCCGACAATAGAAATACGCTGCCTTGATTCAGCTTCAGATGTAACTCTGATGGAGGAGTATACTGCCCTGTGCGCGGGTTTGCTATATGGTGTTGTAAAACGGGCAAAAAAAATGAAAACAGAAAGGAACATAATTAAATGGCATTCATTGAACCGGTTGAGAGCAGCAAAGGATGGCTTGCAAGCTACACTTTACTGGTACGGAGAAAATAAGCCAGTAACAGCAATCTTTTCCGAAATCTTCTCAATCGCATATGAAGGTATGGAGATTTTTGGGGCATCAGTGGATGACCTGAAAATTATCAAACAGATGATTTCAAAGCGACAAACACAATCAGATTTTCTTAATCTGTTCATTGAACTCGATAACGACCCTGCATCGCTCTTCAGAACTCTTATGACGGTACTCACCGATGACAATTCATTCAAAACATATCTGAAGAAAGCGAAAAAATTACCGGTTAGAAAGCCCCTTTCGCTTGAGGAGTACATTCTGTCTAATATTACAAAAGATGTCCCTCATTTCCATCTTTATATGCTTAGCCCGTTGCCATCTTACCATTTGAGCAGATTGCTCAGAAAACTTGAAGCAGAAGGCAAGATAATTTCAACGGTCTCACCTTACGAAGCAATCCTCTACACAAAAACAGACCTTCTCTGAATAAAAAGTCCGAATATTGTTTTTCTTCGAAAAAGAAAAAAAACACTTGACAAAATTCGCATTTTGCACTATTTTATAGTATAGACTTAAAAGGAGGGCTATGAAATTTTACATGTTTGTTTTCCTTTGTCTCATAACATTCCTTTCTTTTCTTGCCGCCGGAGATATCACTATTAATGAATTTTATTATACAACAAGAACCAGTGGAAACGAAACCCAATGGATCGAGTTATACAACAGTTCAAACAGTGATATAGATATCAGTGGTTGGAAAATAGGCACATCAAAGAATTCAAGCAATGCTTTTACCATACCTGCAGGAACCATTGTGAACACAAAGGATTTCCTTATACTCGCAGCAAGCAGTGATGTGATGGCTTCCCTCTGGGGACTTATAAAAAATGTTATCGAATACGGAGAAGCTGTCATCATTGACAAAACTGGTGATGATATTCATCTCTTTAATAACGAGAATACGGACATTGATGCAGTGTGGTTTGGTGATGGTGGAGAAATGGGAGCAACAAATGCCGCACACACAGTCTCTTTTGGAATGAGTCTCGCTCGCGATCCAGATGGAAAGGATTCCAACAATCCTTCCATGGACTTCACAGAACGCTTCCCCACACCGTGTCACAGCAATAATTTTACAGGATTCAATCAAAGTACCTGGGGCAAAATTAAAGCCATCTATTCCATAAAGAAGAAGTTCTTAGTTTTTTAGCTCGTCGAATTCATAAACAGGAAAGAAAATGCACAAAACAAAAACTGCAGCGGTTTTCCTGTTTTTTTTAGTTCTGTTCCTCTCCTTTCTCTATCCTGATACTCAAAAAGTAACACTCACCTATTTCAAGGGTGAGGTTTCGATATTCCGGAAACAAACAGTAGCATATACCGAAATCAATATGAAAATCTACCCCGGGGACAGCATTGTAACGGCTGATGAATCAAGTGCCGAAATAACATATGAAGATGGTTCTGTTTCATCTATTCTGCCGAACTCAATTCTTAAAATTGGACAATTAAAAAAGGAACAAGGACTCTTTACTACTCGTTTAAAAACATGGGTAGGGAGTATCCTTTGCAAGGTGACAAAATTGAGAAAGGGAGATTCGTTTCGGGTGTTTACACCAACCGCAGTTGCAACGGTGAGAGGAACCGTATTCGAGGTTGCTGTCAATGAAAAGAAGGAAACATCATTTAATGTTCTCTCCGGAGAACTACTGGCAAAAGCTCTCATTAAGGATGCCAAAGCATACCTACTCAAAGGTCAATTCAAGTATTTTGTTGGTGCAGAAGGAATTCCGGATGTCAGAAAACTTACGGAACAAGAGATTAAGAATTTGGAGGAGAGGGCTACGGTGTACATTCGCGATTACATCAAGGAAAAACAGAAAGAGATTGAAGAAGGTATTAGGAAGCAAATGAAGAAAGGCTGTCTCGGCTTTCTATAGTAGTCTCGTTTAATCACAGAGAACACAGAATTTTCGTGTTCAAAAATG
>CBDUQV010000033.1:0-14251 GCA_965369615.1 uncultured bacterium
GATACGGTCAGGGTTGGCCAGGATCCACAGAATCCTGATACCATTATCCTGCCAGGAGAAAGAATCCCGTTAACCGCATTCAAGAAATTCACCAGAGATATTGACGCGAACAATGACCATGAACGCTATCTGGTAATGGCAGGCTATGACTTTACGATTACCCCCCCTGTGTATAACCCATTTGGAGACAGCCTTGACAGTGAACCATCGGATAAGAGAATGGCATTGTCACATGGACCATTCATACTCGCTCCCGGTGAGGCAGATACCATCGTGATGGCAATGATGTTCTCCAATGGAAATACCGGTGGGTTACCATATCTCCTTCAGCAGGCTGACGCGGCAAAACAGCTCTATGACCTTGATTGGATATCACCCGGACCACCTTCACCGCCACCACCGATAACCGCACTCATTCCTGGTGATCGCAGGGTAACGGTTTGCTGGGACAACACCGCCGAAAAGACACAGGATAAATACTATGCGGCTATGCAGGCAGTCGGCGACACGATCTACAGAGAATTCGACGTAGAGGGATACTTCGTTTACAAAAAGATAGGAAAGGTCGGAGATTGGGAACAGATTGCGCAATTCGACAAGAAGAACGGCATCACCCTTTTGCCCGATGGAACCGAAAACGGCGCTGATGAAGGAATGCAATACTCATATATCGATTCTGTCGGCGTTTACAACGGATTTGATTACTATTACGGCGTTTCTGCCTACGATTACAACACATCTGGTCTGCTCGGCGATACCACCTTTATTTCTCTCGAAAGCGGAAAGAATGAACTGGTTGTGGTACCGCGGTCAGACTTTGGAAACGTTATACAGAATGCAACCGCTAACGTTATACAAACAGCAGGCGCAACCCAGGCAGTAACCTCAACGGCAACACCCAAAGGCGGCATTCTGGTGACCGGGTATACCTATGATGCAAGATGGCAAACGATCAAGGACGGAAGTGATGATATGCCCGTTTACAATTACAATATCTACCTTCAGGCAGATTCACTGCTCATTTCGGATATTGATGCTTTCGTAGAACTCACACCAGCATTCATCTCTGCAACTGAATCGGTAACCGTTGACACAAGTGGTGATACCATCACAACAACAACACAGTACGATTCCCTCTTTGCAATAAACGTAGATGGTAGTTTCGTATCACCATTTTTTGACGGTATTGAATACGGAGGCTCAATCAGTGTCCACTATGCTGATTCAACCCATACCGTTGTTAATGCAGAAGCTGTCGTTGCAGACACCGATACAGTAATCACTGAAACAATATCCGGTGTGACAACAATTCTCCTCACTGCAGATTCCATCGCGGTAACAACAGACCAGGGTGTCATCTATACGGATAATCTCGCAATTGATGGTATTCACAATCCCTGGGCGTTCAGGGGCGGAGTAACCTATGAAATCCGTTGGAAAATCATCAACGCAGACACGATTACCGCAACCATATATGATGTCACCAACGATGTTACCGTTCCATTCGGAGCCTCATGGGGAGACAACTGGAGTTTTGGACCGATTAGTTTCTCAAATCCTGATATCAATTCAATGTACCTTACATCTGATAACCTTTCATCAAGAACATACTTCTACATCTGCGGCACCAAATTTTACTTCAATCTTGCGGGCAGCGAAGCATATCCGATGAATTGGAGTAACCATCCCATTGACGGTGAAGAATGGACAGTCTATTGCTCAGGTGATGTGGTTCCAACAGCAGGAAACGAGTTTACGATAACCAGCACCCCATTCGTCTTCGGTAAACGGACACTTGATAATATAATGGTGGTACCGAATCCTTACATTGTCAGAAATCCATGGGAAGTCAGCAGTGACTATGCAGCATTGAGATTCACCAATCTCCCTGATGAATGCACAATAAGGATATATACGCTCGGAGGAAATCTAATTAAAACAATAGAACACAAGGTCGAAGCCACCGCTGCGAGTGCAATACAGGGTGGAAGCGAAAAATGGGATGTACTTACGTCTAACAATCAGAGACCGGCAAGCGGAATCTATATTTATCACATCTTAACACCTGACGGAGATACAAAAACTGGTAAGTTTGCTCTGATACGATAACGAATTAGAACAGAATGGAGGTATAGAATGATAAAGAAGATTACATTGCTGGCGGTTCTCCTGCTGCTCACTGCATCCTTATCCTTCGCAGCCTTTTCCAAACTCGGAACAGCAGGTGCTCAGTTCCTGAAAATTGGTGTTGGTGCAAGGGGTCCTGCAATGGCAGGCGCATTTACCGCAGTCGTTGATGACGCTTCGGCTCTCTACTGGAACCCGGCCGCCGCCGCAAACATCACCAGGAATGAACTTCTGGTGAGTGATGTTGAATGGGTGCTTGATATCCGCAACAATTTCTTCTCCTATGTGAAACCAATGGGAATGTTAGGCAACATTGGCTTTGGACTTACACTCCTCACCATGGGCTCAATGGATGTAACAACCGTGTACGAACCCGATGGCACAGGAGAAACATTCGGCGCAAGTGATATTGCAGCCGCTGTTAATTATTCAAAAAGATTCACCGATATGTTTTCATTTGGGATGAACATCAAGTGGATTCAGCAAAACATATGGGATATGTCGGCGAATGGCATTGCCTTTGATTTCGGAACGCTTTACAAGCCAACGTTCATAAAGAACTTCAAACTTGCATTTGTTATTGAAAACTTTGGTCCAGAAATGGTCTTCAAAGGCGGTCATCTGCAAACAGAGCTTAAAGAAGATGACTGGTATGGTGCAGACCAACCAGCGGAATTAAGCGCAACATCATATGCGCTCCCCATGAACTTCAAAATGGGTCTTGCGTACGATGCATTGAAAGATGAAGTGAATACATTCACCGTTGCATTGGATTTCTCACATCCAAATGATAGCAGGGAAATAGTTCGTCTTGGCATGGAATACATCTGGAACAATATGCTTGCTGTCAGAGGAGGATACAAGTACGATCCGGACCTCTTTGAAGATAAACTCAATGGTCACGAAGGTCTTGCCTTTGGTTTCGGAGCAGCGATACCATTTGCAAACACGGGTCTAAAAATTGACTACGCTGGAGAAGACCTGGGAAGGTTATCGCTTATCCACAGGATTGCCATTGGTCTTGCCTTCTAAGTATCCACTTCGCTTGAAGAAAAACGGGTTGTCGGAAACCGACAGCCCGTTTTTCTTTTGCCTTGACTCAATTTGTCTTGTTTCAGAATCGATCGGACAAATCAGGGCACATTTAAGTAGACACATTTGGCGGTATAATTTTAGGAGTAAATCATGACGGTACAACCTGAAAAGTGTCTATTTTCCTTCTCTGTTCTTTTTTTCCAGTTCCTCTTTCAGTTTCTCGATTTCTTCCCTCAGTTCCTTCAATTCATCCTTTTCATAAATAAACTCCAGGTCTGGTAAAATCTCTCTGAGTCTGTAAAGCTTATCATCACCGGGCCTTGGTTCTATTTTCACATCAAACTTCTTATTTTTCTTACCCCGTTTTGCCAGTATTCGAACTGTCGATCCTGGCTTTGTTTTTTGTACCACCTTAACAAATTCACCAAGTTCTTTCACATCTTTGCCACCGTAAGAAATGAGTATATCATCTTTCTCAATACCTGCTTTCTTCGCAGGTCCATCATCAACAAGACCACTCACAATAATCTGCTCATCTTCTTCTCTTATAAAAACGCCGAGCCATCCTCTCTCTATCTTCCCGTAAATGATAATCTCATTGGAAATTTCCATCATTTTTTCACAGGGAATAAGGACACCTGCTCCATCGGCTAATTCAGTATTCTGGAAAATGTTAATTTTGAGCTTTCCCTTTAATACTGATTTAATTTCCGGAGCACCATAAAACATGGATGTTCGCAGAGCAAAGGAAACGATTCCAACAAGTTCACCTTCTAAGTTAAATACGCCGGCGCCACTATTCCCCGGAAGTACTGCATTTCCAAGTTGAAGAAGGTCATCTTCTCCTCTTTTCCCTGAAAAGATGCTTATTGAAATACCATTCTGCAAACCAAAGGAATTGCCAATAACAAACAGCAAATCCCCTGGCACAAGCGCTTCAATATTACAGACTTTTGCAGGTTTGATCTTCTTCTTAACCTTGAGAACAGCAATTCCCGTTTCAGAATCTGAGCCAAGAAGTTCCGCTCCTATCATCTCCCCTTTATCCGTTTCTACCCAGATGGTATCGTCTCGAATAAACCGCTTTATCGTTACAATGTAGATTCCTTCATCAATAACAATTCCTGTTCCCACAAAACCATTTTCACCCTCTATACCGTAGTGCACCGACACAATCGAAGGAGAAACAGTACTGTAAATCTCTTTGATATCCCCCTCAAGTCTGTCAAATTCGGTTGACAACAATACACTGACCAATAGAAGAGAAGCAAAGCACAAACTTACCAGTAGTTTCATGGTACCTCCTTTTTTTCATTCACCATTGCCTTGCCCTTCAACATTATCGCTCCTATTATTGTTGATGGTTTTAACGATCTAAACGGATTCATTATACTCTATTTATCAATAACTTGTTTCTACGATTTGAACAGTATTTCCTTTTCCAGGGAACGTATAAATAACCTGACCTTTTTCGAATTGTCCGTAATCGATAATATACTTCCCTTCACGTCTTATCAATTCCTCATGTTTTTTCTTCACAATCAATTGTTTGTTCAAAGCGATTTTACGAAACATACCAATGGAAAATCCTGCAATAAAGAGAAACACTATGGTACCTACTGCAACCCATCGTGGATTTAAAATTTTCCCTCTGCGGGGGATAGTTCCAAATCTTCTAAGAATTTTATCGGCTAAGCCCACCTCTGGCTCAAAACGCTCGTATGTTCCTGCAAGCGAGGTAATACGATCAAGTGTTTCATACAATTTTTTGCATTTATCACATGTTTTATTATGCTCTAATACCTCCCTTTTTGTCTGTTTATCGATACTTCTCTCCAAAAAATCGGTATACAACAACCGCACCTTTTTGCAGTCCATAAAAATCACCTCCCATTAAAGGTTCCCCTCCAATTCCCGGGCAATCCTCAGCCGTGCCCTGTTGAGCCTTGACTTCACTGTCCCCTCACGAATTCTCAATGCTTTCGCAATCGCTTCATAGCTCATTCCCTGAATATCCCTCAACGTAAACACCGCTCTATACTTAACGTTGAGTTTTTTCATTGCATCAAGGATCTTCTTTCTAATTTCAGCATTTTCAGAGTTCTTCAAAAGATCACCTCTACTTGTTCTTTCTCTTTTTTCATCCAGTACTATCTCCTGTCGCCTTCTGCGTAACCGGAGATAATCTCGAGCAAGATTTAGAGCAACGGTATAGATCCACCCTCTAAAATTTTTCATACCAAAACATTTTTGTCTATTTCGGTAAACGCGAATAAATACCTCCTGAAGAAGATC
Source organism: uncultured bacterium (assembly GCA_965369615.1). Classification (GTDB taxonomy): domain Bacteria; phylum Hydrothermota; class E44-bin80; order E44-bin80; family E44-bin80; genus SOKD01. Next base: position 5,458 of record CBDUQV010000033.1, read on the forward strand.
GTTAGAATCTTCATAATGTTGTATCATCCTGTATATCAAATTAAAAAGCCTCCCAGAATACCGTTCAAAAAGTATTCTGAATGCATCCTCATCATTATTCTCAGAAATCTCAAAGAGCAATGACTGATCAGATATATCTTCCATTCCCTTCATCTATTCTCTTAACGTCCATTCAACCCCAAGGTTCCCTGTAATGGAGTTTATTTTCCCATCTAATTTATTATATTCCGAAACTTAATGGATGGATTGGATTACTCTGTCCTCATTTGCAACCTATAATGTGTTTTTCTCCTTTATCCTTGTTTTCAGGTTTTCTGCAGCTTTTCCAGCAATTTTTTTACGGTTTCATCTTCAGGTTTTATCTTCAGGTAATCCTTCAGAAGAAACACTGCCATCGCCGTGTCTCTATTGCTGACAAAGAAACTAAAAAGATCTGAATATACACTGCCTTCTGTCATTGCCTCCCGCAGATACTTAACGGTACTGACGGTATCCCCTCTGCTAAAATAATACTCCGCAAGTCCTGCATAACCTGCAACTCTATCATTCACACTGCCTTTTGCTTTCATGTAGTTCATCAGTGCTTCATCATCTCTTCCTTGCTCCTCATTAATTTGCCCTAACATGTAGTAAATCAACCCACTGTCAAATTGCTTTAGAACTGCCTTGAGGTTCTCCTCAGCCTTATCATAATTCCTTTGATCCTTGTAAATCTCAGCAAGATTAAAGGCAAACGGCAATAGATCCCTTGCAGCAAATCTCTTTCCAAATTCAAGTACTTCTGCTGCCTTTTCTAAATTCCCGTTTCTTTTGTAGTACGACCCCAGGGCAAAGAATCCTGCTGCATAGTTGCTGAGAAGTTTGAATGTATTTTCATCTTTGTAAACATTCTCGTCAAATATACTCCGGTAGCTAAATTTCTTCAGGAGCAAATCCTCTGTTTTTAAAGGATCTATCATACCTTTACCTTCCTCGGCAACAATTTTGTAAGCAAGTGCCTCCAATTTCAGGTGCTTCTGATATCCCTTCATATTATCACGTGAAACAGTTACAGCGAAGTATATATTGAATTCTCCCTCATAGTCCTTGAGAAATTTTTCTGTGAATTCCTCTCGCGATGCAAACAGATCCTTGGCTGTTAACTTCTTTCCAGCATTGGTTGCAATGATGTTCCTGATTGCAAGGTCCTTCACATAAAGAACTTCACCACTGGGAATTTTAACCGGGCGTAAGAGTTCGATCTCACGATCAGTAAAGCTTATGGGTACTCCTATTTTCTTGAGTTGCTTTATATACCAGTCAGTGTTAAGCAAGCTCAGGTTTGCCACCGCCACACCCATATGATTTTTTGAGTCGAATTTCATAAACTTCTTAACTTCCTGAACAAACCACAATGGAAAGGTGTCATTATCGCCATTGGTAAAAAGTATGCTCCCTTCATCACAGGACATGAGCAGATTCATACCATAATCATTTGCCACCCAATTCCCCCTTCTGTTTACATGCGAATTGTAGTTACTGAAAAGAGGAATCATAGGAAATCCAAAGACTAAAATAGACAGGACAATGGCAACAATGCTCTTCCAACGTTTCCTGGTTGTTTCAATAAGACTCACTGCTAATTGCCACAATCCAATACCGATGAAAAAGACAAAGAATATAAAGGATACACCGTAGAAGTAATCTCTTTCTCGTACTTCCTTTGGAATATGGTAAGGATTCAAGTCTGATGGCGAAAATCTAAGGTTGAGATACAGAACCAGTCCAAGGCTCGTAAATAGAAAGATTAGCATAATAAGCGCAAATGTTTTTTTGTCGCTTTTGAAGTGTGTCCAGAAACCCCAGAGACCCAGCATTGCAAATAACAGCGTGGCAAAGGAAGAAAGGTACCGTGATATGACTGAAAATACTCTTATTTCTCTTGGGAATGCCACAAATTGCCAGGAAAAATATTTTACATACACCAGTATCTGCTGCCATATTGCCATTAACGGATTGTATCCCGTCTCAACCCCTGTCTTTCTTGGAAAGAATTTCATTGGACCATACTGTTTCCTTGAAAACACATCCCAGAGCCTTTTAAATGTTTTCGGTGCAACCTCATTGATGCCGGGATCAAGCCGTGCGCGAAGCATCAAATACAGATACGTGGTAATTGCAATAAATACGAGAACTATCATAAGCACAAAAAGCTTTGAATCAAGCAGTTCGCGCGGTTTTACCATCAGGACAAAGATAAATAACGCGGGGAGCACAAGTAATGGCAAGAGATGGATACCCATACTGAGAAACGTTATATAAATGAGCAGCAGCAAGAGATTCTTATTTGCTTTTTTGCCAATATTCTCCTGCCAGACAAGCGTTATCCATACACAGAAGAACATTATAAAGGCAGATGTTGAATATACTTCTGCTTCGACAGAAGTGTCCCAGCTCGTAAACAAGTACGAAGCTAAGAGCGCTGTTGCGGCACCAAAAGAATGTTGTATTATTTTTTCCCACGTCGATTTTGGTTTTCGGAAACGCTCAATAGCCTTAACGAAAACAAGATACAGAAATAGCGCTGCGAGTGCACCACTTAACGCAGAGTAGAAATTCATCCTATAGGCAATTTCGCGAGAAATTGGAATAAGGGTAAATATTCTTCCAACAAGAACCTGTAAAGGTGTTCCCGGTGGATGAGGAACACCGAGAGTATAAGCGCATGCAATAAATTCTCCGCAATCCCAGAAAGATGTAGTTGGTGCAAGCGTAAAGAGATATACGCCAAGAACAGCCACAAAAATACCAAGTCCTATAATGAGCCGCAATTTCTTATCTTTATCCATCTATCTCTCTCCTTCTTAATAAATATTTAGAAATTATCATTTTCATAATTTCTGTTTTCCTCATTTCGCATATTGACTTATCTACTGATTAATACCTCATTGCTTTTTCAAGATTCCTTTTTAAAGAGGGTATATCCAAACCTCTGAGTAGCTTTCCCTTCTGCGCAAACGAAATCCCCCTCGTTTCATGAGAAACGACAACAACGACAGCATCAGTCTCTTCCGTAATACCAAGTGCTGCCCTATGTCTGGTACCAACCGACACATCAAGGGATGGATTCATCGAGAGCGGGAGCACACAACCGGCTGCAATAATACTATCGTTATCAATGACAACCGCACCATCATGAAGCGGAGAGTATGGCGAAAAAATAGTAACGATGAGATCAGAGGAAATCTTTGCTTCCAGGGATTTTCCTGTTTCTAAATATCCTTTCAACCCAACTCTCCGTTTTATTACCATGAGTCCACCAAGTCCCCGCTCGCTGAGCGTCTGTGCAGTCTTAACGAGTATATCAATTGCTTCCTCACGTGTTTCCTTAAGAAAAAATCTCACCAATCGCGTTCTCCCAATATTGGTAAGCGCATGTCTGATTTCTGGTTGAAAAACGATAACAAAAGCAATTATCCAGATAGTTTGAACACCTTCAATAATCCATTTAAGACCTTGAAGTTGCCACATATTTGCCACCAGTGCAAAAAGAAGGACAAATGCCAATCCAACTATCATCTGTATCGCCCTGGTGCCTTTTGCGAATTTAAATATCTGGTAGAAAATGAAACTAACAATAACAATATCAATGAAATCTATAAAGGTAAATTGTATGTGATACATTAATTGTTTCTTTTTCTAATGGTTTCATACATTTTCATAAATCGAACCGTTTCTTTCACATCATGCACCCTTACAATAGCAACTCCACCTTCTATTGCAAGAGCCAGTGAAGCAAGACTTCCTTCAAGTCGTTCATTAACAGGAACGTCCAGAGTTGTGCCAATGAATGATTTTCTCGAAGCTCCTATAAGAAGAGGATATCCAAGTGAGGTAAACTCATGAAACCTATCGAGAATATCATAATTGTCTATTAATCTTTTCCCGAAACCTATTCCCGGATCAATAGCAATATATTCCTTTTCAATACCATTATTAATAGCATAGTGTGTTCTTTCCTTGAGGAAATCATAGATCTCCTGGATTACATCCTCGTAATGAGGATTGTCCTGCATATGCTTCGAACTCCCTTTCATATGCATAATGATCAATCCTGCTTTTCTTTCCCGCACAACAGTAATCATATCTTCATCAAATCGCAAACCACTGATATCATTAACAATATCCGCACCAGAATCAAGCGCCGCAGCAGCAATGGCACTTTTATAGGTGTCGATTGAGATGGGAATGTCTGACTGCTCTCTTAATCTCTCGATAATGGGAAGAACCCGGTTTAGCTCTTTTTCCTGTGAAACAGGATCAGAGCCTGGTCGCGATGACTCCCCTCCAATATCTATAATATCTGCTCCCTCCTGCACCATTTCAAGAGCTTTGCTCACAGCGCTATCAACCTCGGCAAATTGCCCACCATCTGAAAAGGAATCGGGTGTAACATTGAGCACCCCCATAGTGTATACCCTTTCCCCGATTTCAAATGCATGTCTCTTTGCAAGAAAACATTGATTTTTTTTCGAACCATTCACATACCCGAATAGTTTCTCCGATATTATGTCAAGACCAAATGGTTGACCTCTTAATTTCTCGGCAACACGCTCAATTTCCTTAAGAGAGCCAAATAGAAGCAAAGACGACTTTTTAATATTCCCCGTAATCACGTTCCGATGTACGGCTGCGTCAGTTCCAGCAGAGAGTGCAGTTTGCTTTATTATATTACAGGATGCTGCACTGAGCTCCGTTATCTTAAAAACAAGAAATTTGCCTTTCATGGAAAGAGAATCAATACATCCCTTTTCAACACCAATTTTGGCTATCTCATATTTTATATCGGAAAGAGACTTTACAGAAAGAATCCGTATGTCAGACATAATTAAATACTCTCCTCGCATCCTATGATTCCCAGAGCAATTTCCTTGATTGATGTTTCATTCATTTTTCCCTTGACAGAAATGGTAACGACTTCGGTGCCAAAAGGTTTTTCACCTCTTATTTCAACACAAAGATGCCTGCTTTCAATCAATACCATTACTCCTTCAGCCTTGAGTGCTTTCCTAACAGTTTCAGCAATCTCGTCACACAAACGTTCCTGTAACTGTAACCTTCGTGAAATGATGTTTATCATGGATACAAAATGCGAGAATCCAGCAATCACTCCATCCCTGGGGATGTATGCAATGTGTACCCTCCCAAAGAAAGGAAGCAGATGATGCTCGCAAAATGAAAAAAAAGGAATCTCCTTCAATATAATAATTTCATTCTTAACACCAGCCTTATATGGATGGATTTCTTCTAAGGGATCTTTTTTCACATCCTTAAATATCTCTTCCAGAAGTTCAGCCACACGCTCTGGTGTCTTTTGCAATAAATCTTCTGTTGTGTTAATCCCTAACTCCTCAAGAACATTCTTTATCAATTCTTCGATCTTCTTCCTGTTCATTTATGTGTTCACGTTTTGCGCAGGAGTACCAACAAATTTTTCTCTCTCATTTTGATAATTCCTGCGCAGGACTATGCACTTTTTTTCTTAGTTTTTATTGTTGCTTTTGCTTTCTTTTTGGCTTTTTTTTCTGATACTATAATCTTCTCAATTTCATCCTTGGTGAGAACCTCCTTTTGAAGAAGCTTCTGTGCAAGATTACCAAGCAGGCCCATGTTTTTTTTAAGAATTTTTGTAGCACGGCCCTCCGCTTCTTTAATGAGCATTCTGATTTCATTATCAATTAATTTGGCTGTACTATCAGAGTACTCTCTATGTTGAGATATTTCCCTGGCGAGAAATATCTGCTCTTCTCTATCAGTCAGTGTTAACGGACCCAACTTTTTGCTCATTCCCCACTTTGTTACCATATTTCTCGCAATCTCCGTTGCATTCTCAATATCATTTTGGGCTCCTGTCGATCTATTCCCAAAGATGAGCAACTCCGCACTCCTTCCGCCAAGCAGCGTGGCAAGTTTCCCCTTAAGGTAATCCTCTGAGTAATTATGCCTGTCATCAATGGGTAATTGCTGGGTTGTACCCAAAGCCCTCCCCCGCGGTATAATGGTCACCTTATGGATAGGATCAGTACCCGGGGTCATTTCCGATACGATTACATGTCCCGATTCGTGGTATGCCGTTAATCGTTTCTCCTCTTCGGTTATCAACAAACTCTTTCTTTCAACACCCATTAAGAGTTTATCTTTAGCCTTTTCAAAATGTTCCATGGAAACGCTTTTTTTGTCCAATTTTGCAGCAAGCAGTGCTGCCTCATTAACCATATTTGCAATATCAGCGCCTGAGAAACCTGGTGTCCCCCTGGCAAGAAGTTTAAGATTAATATCCTTTGCGAGAGGAATTTTCTTTATATGTACCTTAAGTATTCCTTCCCTTCCCCGAACATCAGGGAAATCAACTACAACTCGTCTATCAAAACGACCTGGACGTAAGAGCGCAGGATCAAGAACATCAGGTCTGTTGGTGGCGGCAATGAGGATCACACCTTCATTTGTCTCAAAACCATCCATTTCTGAAAGCAATGCATTGAGAGTTTGTTCGCGCTCATCATGCCCACCACCAATCCCCGCACCCCGGTATCTACCCACAGCATCAATTTCGTCTATAAAGATAATGCTTGGCGCAAACTTCTTGCTCTTTTCAAAAAGGTCCCTCACCCTTGATGCACCAACACCCACAAACATCTCTACAAAATCAGAACCAGAAAGAGAGAAGAATGGAACATTTGCCTCGCCTGCAACAGCACGTGCAAGAAGTGTTTTCCCTGTCCCCGGAGGTCCGAGAAGCAATACTCCTTTTGGTATCTTTGCCCCTAACTTTTCAAATTTTCGCGGATTTTTCAAAAAATCTATTATCTCTCTCAATTCCTCTTTTGCTTCTTCTACACCCGCAACATCATTAAATGTTACGGTTGGTTTACTGGGAAGCGTTAATTTTGCACGGCTCTTTCCAAAGCTAAGTGCTTTTGTGGGACCTTGCTGAACCTGACGGAAGAAAAATATCCATATTCCGATAAGCAAAACAAATGGAAGAGCAGGCCATAAGTATTTCCACCAGGCACTTTCTGAACGTGATTCAACTTCAACCCCCCTTCCTGCAAGGTATTTAGGGAGCTCTGCATCTTCAAATGGCATCCGCGTCTTGAACTTATCAAACTGAATCATCCCTTCCTTCCCTTTTACGGTCACTGAAGTTTTCAGCTTACCGTGCATATCCAGGTTATGAATTGTCACTGTTTCAACATTTCCGCTTTCAACCTCACTTAAAAATTTCGTGAAACTTATTTTACCTTCAACCTTCTTCTTCTGGTTGAAAATGCCCACGGCAACCATAAGAAGCAGTATAATACTTACCCAGATAAAAATACCCTTCCACATAGTGTTTAAAGGCTGCTTTTTTGTATTTTTTCCCTTTGTTTCCATTATTAAAACTCCATTATTCTAATTTCTGGAAGGTTTCTGTGTTTCTCCCCGAAATCAAGCCCATAGCCGATAACGTATTTATTGGGTACCTCAAATCCCCGGTAATCAATTTTCACCTTCTCTGCTCTCTTAACCTTTTTTTCAAGAAGAACACAAATTTTCAGAGAGCGAGGGTTTTTTCTTTTTATCAAATCACGGATAAAGACAAGTGTTAGTCCTGTATCCACAATGTCCTCCACAAGAATAATATCTTCCCCCGCAATATCAATTGAAATATCCTTTAGAATTTTAATGACACCGCTTGTTCGAGATGAATCGCCATAACTTGAAACGGAAATAAAATCTAATTTCATCGGAATTTTCAATTCCCGGATAAGGTCAGCGAGAAAAACAAATGCTCCTTTCAATATACAGATAATCACAGGTGATACACCTTCATAATCGTTATTGATCTTCTCCGCGAGCATTTTGATTCCCTTACGTATCTCGCCCTTTCCGAGCAAACGTTTTGTCTTTTTATCCAATGTACCTCTTTTCTATTTTCAAAATTCGTTTCGTATCCTTCCTGACTTTTGCGCTTTCCGCTCTTCTCAATCCTGCTATCCACAAAATTCCTTTCTCATCCGCAATAATTGGAATTTCATCCCGTTCCCAAAAGGGAACTTTTGCATCAATAAAAAATTCTTTGACCTTCTTCTTTTGATGCATACCAAATGGTATAAAAGTATCGCCATTGTTCCTCGTCCGTATAATCAGCGGCTGCTGAATCAAATCAAGATCATAATAAACGCAATCACGATTATCAATATTACCATTGATCTGTTCAAGGATTGATGTTTCAATAAGATAACGGTTTTGAAACCTTATGCTTCCAGGGATAGAAAGGCATGCATGAATATCCTCTTTTACCACCCTTTTTCTGCTTTCCACCTGAACAAGGATAGAATTAACACCAATAAGAAACATAATTCCACGGTTTGAGAATACCATTCCTGAGCAATCACTGATTATTGCAATTCGCAAAGCCTCAATCTCCTTGAAGTTCAACCTCATCTCACCCGCTAACTTTTCGAAACTCATCATCAGTACCCTTCGCTGGATTGCGGGATGAAGTGCTTTGATACCATTCCTGTCGAAGAGTATGCCTTTATCTTTCTCTTTTTGTAAACCTTCAAATGTTTTACCTGTCAAGGTTGAGAGCAAATCCTCCTCATCAATAATGATTTTTATAAGTTGTAAAATATTCTCCTTCACTCTCTTGTTGAACTTTTTTTCAATAAGGGGAACGAGCTCCCTTCTGATAAAGTTCCTTCTGTTGTCACTCCTCCAATTCGTTACATCGATCTGATAATCTATATGGTGATCTTTCAGGTAGTGCAGA
>CBDUQV010000034.1:0-14240 GCA_965369615.1 uncultured bacterium
CTTCAATGGGAATGCCTGTACAGGACATATCGGAGATCATCGGTGCAATTGGCAACCACCATGAGGAAGATGGCATTCCGATAAGTGATGTTGGAGCAGCATTAATTCTTTCTGATAAATCAGATGTTCACAGAAGCAGAGTGAGAAATCCTGAATTTGTGAAGTTCGATATTCATGACCGTGTGAATTATGCAACAACGCAATCGGTGTTGGATGTTAATCAAGATGACACAAAAATCATCTTCAATTTGACAATCGATACGACCATTGCAGCAGTTATGGAATACTTCGAAATATTTCTGTCACGAATGATTATATCAAGGAGAGCAGCGGTCTTCCTCGGTTGCAAATTTGAAATGATAATTAACAACATAAAAGTGATATAATGCTTCTCCCGTATTATTTCCAAAAAAAAACAAAAAAATGCTTGACAAAACACTCTTTTATCATTATAATAAGCGACAGTAAATCCATAGAGTGAATTCAAAGTAGATTCTCTTTTTTAATTTTATTACATTAAACCTTTCTTTGTAGAAAAAAATGAAATCCAAAAAACCTCTTGTTATAACACTTGTGTCAGTTTTCGCTGTCGTTGCTATCTTAATCGGCATCCTCTTCTTTGTTCTCGGAACAGTAAACAACTATTACTCAAATGCGCTGAAATCATCTCCTTTCAAACCTTCATCACACAGTGGATATGAAAAAAGGAGTAAATCAAAAATTGAACCACTGGCAGAAGTGAGTTTTCTAATCGGGAGTACAAAATTCAAGAAACGCAAGGGAAAAACATGGAATAAATTGACATTTGGTCAACATCTCATACGAGGTGACAGCATAAAAGTGGGAGTTGACAGCAAAATCGAGTTAACCCTCAAAAACGGTAAGAGCCTTTTCATAACTGGTTTTGAGAAAATACGCATCGATAGTTCAATCCTCTCGCTGGATGGAAATAATTATTCTCAGCAGTCATCCGGCGGGAACAACGAAGAAGGAAAGTTATCGCGCCTGACAGGAAAGGATATTCAGGGTAAGAAAACAACTCCCGTATCGGCGGTACGATCAAACGAACCACAACAAGGGGAAGATAAGAAGAAAACTAATTTAGAAACCAGAATTGGCGACTAATCCAAACCCACTCTTTTTTCAGTGCATTCCGCTCTGAAAGCTATACTAACCCTAAAAACAAGGTATGTAAAAATGGAAATAGCAGAACTGAAGGATAGGACCTTCTCTGAACTCAAAGGAATTGCAAAAGATCTGAATGTACAGGGATATTCAACTCTTAAGAAACAGGATCTGATCTTTGGAATTCTCCAAACACAGGCGCGTCAGAATGGCTTAACCTTTGGAGAAGGAGTGCTCGAAATCAACCAGGATGGTTTTGGGTTCTTGCGTTCACCAAAAAACAGTTACCTTCCTGGTCCCGGTGACATTTATGTATCACCTTCACAGATCAAGAAATTTGGACTGCTCACCGGCGATACAATTTCAGGACAGATACGACCACCAAAAGAGGGAGAAAAATATTATGCTCTCCTCAAAGTGGAAGCAGTGAATTTCGAAAATCCAGCATTTTCAAAGAAGCGAGGACTCTTCGATAATCTCACACCATTGTATCCTGATGAAAAAATCAGACTTGAAACCGTTGACAGCAATCTATCAAGAAGAATTATTGATCTCTTGACTCCCATTGGAAAGGGACAGAGGGCTCTTATCGTCTCGCCACCTCGAGCGGGGAAGACTGTATTGCTTCAGACAATTGCAAATAGCATAACGACAAACCATCCGGAAATTAGACTAATGGTACTCCTGATAGACGAAAGACCGGAAGAAGTAACCGATATGCTTCGGTCAGTAAAGGGTGAAGTGATCAGCTCAACATTTGATGAGCCTGCAGACCGGCATGTTCAAGTTGCTGACATGGTCATCGAGCGCGCAAAACGGATGGTTGAACACAAGCATGATGTCGTTATACTGCTGGACAGTATTACGAGGCTCGCAAGGGCACATAATGTTGTTATTCCCCATAGTGGAAAGACACTAACCGGCGGTGTAGATTCAAATGCACTTCACAAACCAAAGCGTTTCTTTGGAGCTGCTCGAAATATAGAAGAGGGAGGAAGTCTAACCATAATTTCAACCGCATTAGTAGAAACAGGAAGCAGAATGGACGAGGTTATTTTTGAAGAATTCAAAGGAACAGGCAATATGGAGCTTGTGCTCGACAGAAAACTCGCTGATAGAAGGATCTTTCCTGCTATTGATATTAATAAATCCGGTACACGGAAGGAAGAGCTTTTACTCACGACTGATGAAGTGAAAAAGCTCTGGATACTCAGGAAATTACTCAATGAAATGAACCAAATTGAATCAATGGAATTCCTCATTGCAAGAATGGAAGAGACAAAGAATAATAAAGAATTCTTCAAAGCAATGAGTCAATAGAATTATTGGTTACTACCAATAAGAGAGAAACTGGAGGAAATATGAAAAAAAAGATACATCCCGAATACTTCGAAACAACAATAACCTGTGCTTGCGGAAATGTTATTAAAACACGTTCTACCGTTAAAGACCTGCGCATTGAGATATGCTCCAAGTGCCACCCCTTTTTCTCGGGCAAACAAAAGTTTGTCGATACGGCGGGCCGGGTCGAGAAATTCCAGAGAAAGTACGGAAAGAAAGCTATCGATGAGTAAGACATTTGTAGAAAAAATCCTTGGAAATAGCTCAGGGAAAGATGCAACAAGCGGAACAATTGTTGAAGTGGAACCTGATTTGTGTATGAGCCATGACAATGCCGGACTCGTTATAAAAAAATTCAGGGAAATTGGCTCACAGGATGTCTGGAACCCAGAAAATGTCCTCATAATCCTTGACCACAGGGCGCCTGCAGAATCAATTAAAACAGCAAATGAGCACAGAAGTATCCGGGATTTTGTTACGCAACAGGGAATAAAAAAGTTCTATGAAATTGGAGAAGGAATCTGCCATCAAATTGTGGTAGAAAAGCTTTTTATTCTCCCCGGTCAAATAGCAATTGGTACGGATTCACATACAACATCGTACGGCGCCATCGCCGCTTTCTCAACGGGGATTGGAGCAACGGAAATGGCAGCGGTATGGGCAACTGGTAAAATCTGGTTTAAGGTCCCGGAATCATACAAGGTTGTAATACGGGGAAACATCCCTCAAGGCGTTTACGCAAAGGATATTATCCTCTCTATTATCGGTGACATAGGCAGTGATGGTGCAATATACAAATCTATCGAGTTCTATGGAGAGACGGTCGAAAAAATGACCGTATCGGATCGCTTTGTTCTTTCAAATCAATCAATGGAAATGGGAGCAAAATCAGCCGTTACTCCCTTTGACAGGATCACTGCAAACTACATAAGCGAGAAAGGGGTATTTGCTTTTGAACCCATCTTTGCAGATAGCGATGCGGTGTATGAAAAGATATTTGAATATGATGTATCGCAAATGGAACCCCAGGTAGCATTTCCCCACTCTGTCGATAATGTGAAACCGGTCTCGGAAGCACAATCCATTAAGCCAAACCAGGTCTTCATCGGTTCCTGCACAAATGGAAGAATAGACGACCTTGAAATTGCTGCTAAAATCCTCGATGGCAAGAAAATTGCTAACCATGTTCGCCTGATCATTGGACCAGCTTCAAAGGAAATCTACTTAAGAGCAATGAAAACAGGTCTGCTTGAAATCTTCCTTAATGCCGGTGCAGTAATCATTAATCCTGGCTGTGGTCCATGCCTTGGAGCACATCAGGGTATCATTGCTGATGGCGAAATAGCGGTTTCCACAACAAATAGAAATTTCAAGGGAAGAATGGGAAGTACGAAAGGAGAGGTTTATCTTGTCTCTCCCGCAACTGCTGCTGCAACCGCAATAAAAGGTGAAATAACCGACCCCAGAGAGTTCCTGTAAAATCAGAACATTTTTAGCCACGGTTTCTACACGGTAAAACATCAATTCAAGGTTTCCCCATAACCACCTATCCAAAAGCATATTCTTACCACGGCTGCAGCCTTTTCTTTTTGGTTTTGTAACCTCAAAATTCTAAACCGTGCGCTGGTGTTCCGCAGGAGTCACCGTTGAGCAAAATGTAAACAATCGAAAGCAAATCGGTTTAATCAGCAGTTAATGTATTTCATTGACTGCCTAAAATTGATTTGACTTTTACCTCCTTTTTTGCTAATTTATATCAAATAATGAGAACGCTCGCAACCAACAGGAAAGCAAGACATCTGTATAACATTGAATCGACTATCGAATCAGGAATTGTACTCATAGGTTGCGAAGTCAAATCTGTTAAGGCTTCAAAAATCTCACTGGTTGACAGCTATGCAAGAATTGATAATGGTGAAGTCTTTCTTTTTAATCTGCATATCAGTCCCTATGATAAGATTGATCATTTCATTCAATACAAGACCCAAAGAACGAGAAAACTGCTTCTCAAAAAGGCAGAAATCAGAAAACTCACCGGGAAGCTGCAGGAGAAGGGATACACACTTGTACCCCTGAGGATCTACGTCACCGATAGGGGAATCGTTAAGGTCGAACTAGGTCTTGCAAAGGGAAAAAGGAAATTCGAAAAAAGACAGGTAATAAAAGAGAGGGACATGAAACGAGAGTTGGAACGTGAACGAAAAGGAATAAAAAGATGAGAATACGGATTTTCTTCACTCTTTTGCTCTTCATTCCTTCATTGTTGTTTTCGGATATTCTCCTTTTTTATGGCAAACAAAAAACAAGCATATCCACAATCAAGAAGAATGGCTGGGTATACGTATCGCTCAATGATCTTAATAAGGTTCTGAATCTTTCCATTGCCAAAGAATACAGTTCGCGAAGATATACCCTTCATTTACCTCAACACACCCTTGCCTTCGTAGAGAACAACCCTTTTTACCTCATCGATGATAAACCGAAAAAAATGTTCCTGCCACTCATTGCAGTTGATCAAAACCCGTTCGTAAGCCTTCCGGATATTGAAATGGTCTTCGGGGAAATAACTGATGAGGAAGTATTTGTACTCTGCCAGCTTAACTCAATTGTTATAGGGAAATCAACATTTAATCCTGACTCCATCATCGTGAAGCAGGTAAACGACAAACTCTCTTTCACCCTTTCATCTCAAACCGAACTTCTCACTTCTATTGTTGATGATAAAAAGGGTAAATTGACACTCACCCTCCACAATGCTGTCTGCAAACCGACACTCATTCCCCCGGCTGATGGAAAAGGTGCAATAAAGAAAATCATACTTCTCCAGGAATCCGATAGAGCAATGCTTACCTTTTTCTACAATCCAAAACAGGTAATAAGAACGGAAAGAAAACTCATACAACCAGGTCCTTGCCTAAGGATTTCTTTTTTCCTGAAAAAGGAAAAGCCGCCAGTCGAGATAAAGCCGGAGAAAAAACGACACATAAACAAAATTGTTCTCGACCCGGGACATGGTGGTAAGGATCCGGGCGCAGTTGGTCCATCGGGTCTAACCGAAAAGGAAATCGTTCTCAAGATTTCGAAGGAACTCAAAAAAATCCTTCAGAAAAAAGGATTCACGGTATTAATGACGAGAGAGGACGATAGTTTTCTGAGGTTGAGAGAACGATCAAGAATGGCGAACAATTCCGCAGCACATCTTTTTATAAGTATTCACTGTAATGCATCTGGAATCAACAAGGAAGCAACTGGTTTTGAAACCTACTTTCTTTCCACAGCAAAGACAAGCTGGGCGAGGGCAGTAGAAGCAAAAGAAAATGCTGTTATAGAATTTGAAACTCCTGCCGAGAAAGAATCCATTCTTGAATATATCCTCTGGGATCTCGCACAAAATGAACACCTGCGCGAATCAAGTGAACTTGCAGATTACATTCAAGACAACATGTCAAATTGTCTATCCCTACAAAACAGGGGAGTAAAACAAGCAAACTTTCATGTTATGAGAGAAATATATATGCCTTCCGTACTGGTAGAAGCAGCGTTTATTTCGAATCCTGAAGAAGAAAAAAAGCTCAAGAAAGCAAAATTCAGAAAAACCATTGCCGAGGGTATTGCCAACGGAATCTTAGAATTTAAGAAAATATATGAAAAAAAGCTCAATCAATAATACAAACTCCTCCCTGTCAGAGAGCCCTATTGGTATTTTCGATTCAGGTGTTGGAGGATTGACCGTCGTTAAAGAAATAATGAAAATACTTCCTTTCGAAGCAATTGTGTACTTTGGCGATACAGCACGGGTCCCGTACGGAACCAAATCAAAAGAAACAATCACACGATTTGCCACCGAAGATGCAACGTTCCTTCTTGATTTTGGAGTGAAAGCAATCGTTGTCGCCTGCAATACAGCCTCTTCGAACAGCCTGCAATATCTTAAAGAGAACTTTAACATACCAATTATAGGAGTGATCGATCCAGTGGTTGTGTATGCCTGTAAGAAAACAAGAAACAAAAAAATTGGAGTCATAGGAACCACAGCGACAATTGAAAGCGGCGCATATGAGAAACGAATAAAGGAAATTCTCACGGGAGCGGCTGTTTATAGTAAAGACTGCCCCCTATTTGTTCCCCTTGCCGAGGAAGGATGGACCGACCGGCAAGCAACGTTGCTCATTGCACAAGAGTATTTGAAGGATTTGCTGGATAAGGGGATCGATACCCTTGTTCTTGGCTGCACGCATTATCCTATCCTCAAAGATGTAATACAGAAAATTATTGACACGCATGTCCACCTTATTGATTCTGCTTACTCTACAGCAATTGCGCTCAAGGAATTACTCGAAAAGATGAACCTGTTGCAGAAAACCGCTTCAACTGCCGAACCACGCTTTTTTCTCTCTGATATTCCAAGAAAATTCTCAGATATTGCTGAAAGGTTTCTCGGGGAAAAAATTGTGAAGATAACGGTCGTTGATGTCACGAAAAAATATGAAAATTCCAGCAAAAAAACTAAAAAAACTACTGTCTGCTGAAGCATACAGAACACTCAAATTAACAGGAAATCTCTGCAAACAATCAGGATATGAATGTTTTCTTGTAGGAGGTTCAGTCCGGGACCTGCTCCTGGACATTCCCCAGATAGATATTGATATTGTTACGACAAATCTTTCCTGGATATCTGAAATTTCAAGAACCAGCCATGTAAAACGAGTCATAAAAAGTCAATTCTGCACCCGGAAGTTGATATTTGTAAACGGATTACTCTTCGATATTGCCCGAGCAAGGAAGGAAACCTATCCCCATCCAGGTGCTCTGCCAGCAGTCAAATCAGGCACGATTCTGGAGGATGTCCACAGAAGGGATTTCACCATTAATACCCTGTTTATGGGGATTACAACATCTGACTTTGGAATTGTTTATGACCACCTCGATGGAATACGGGATCTCCAAAAGGGCATTATCAGAGTACTTCATAAGGAAAGTTTCAAAGATGATCCAACACGCATTTTCCGGGCTTTACGCTTCAAAGAACGTTTTTTGTTCGGTTTCGATACAAAAACAAAATCCCTCCTTACCGATGCTATCAACAATGGATTCATCGCAAACCTAACACCAGAAAGAATAAGGAAAGAGCTCTTCATTGCTCTCAGCGAAGAACAGTGGGATAGGATATTGCTCTGCTTTTCCCGTACTGGCATTCTGAAGCAGCTTGGTATTTCACATTCCTTGAGTAAACGTTCCATCAAAGCGTTTAAGAGAGCACGTGAACTCTTCAAAGATGAGGAGCAGCAATGGGAATTAACAAAGCTCATCATCATAACCGAGAGCGAACAGGTGAAAGCTATTGTATCATTCGCAGAAAGAACAGGTTTACGGAAACAGGAGCTTGCACTTCTTCTTGAAATGAGAAAGAATGTAAAATATTTACTCAATGCCCTCTCAAGAAGAAAGATAAAAAATGCAACCCTTTACCAGCTTTTAAAACCATTACCCATTGAAGCATATTTTTATCTTGTCATGAGAGGAACCCTTCTGGTTCAAAAGCAAATTGAATTGTACCTGACCAATCTTAAGGATGTGAAAACAAAAATAACAGGAAACGATCTTAAGATGCTTGGCATAAAATCTGGTCCCCTGTACACAAGGATCCTCCGAAAGGTTCTCCATGAAAGATTAAATGGAAATTTGAAATCTAAGAAGGATGAAATAGCCTTAGCAAAAAGGCTTGGAGGAAGAAAACACAGTCAACAATAATTGTTGGAATTACATTTTTTCAATAAAAATATGCCAGATACCATCATCTTCACTAACGCTCACAATGCGGTTTCCCGAAGACTTAGTTGCCATAGGAATTTCCTTTTTTGAGGGCTTGTGGGTTCCCATAATTTCAATTATTTCACCACATTTTGAAGCATTCAAAGCTTTTCTTGTCTCAATGAGTGGAATGGGGCAAATTTCACCGATAACATCTACAACTCTATCTGGTGTTATTGTTTCATTCTTTTTCAAAAACAACCTCAATTTTCTCTATATCCCATAATCCACCAAGCCGTTCTGTCACTTCTTCTTTGATGTTACTGGCAAATTGATGGTCACTCTCTAATGCAATTGCCACTTTTACTGTATCTTCTTCGATAGCAACGCTCTTAACAATGTTGGTTCTCACTATATCAAAACCAGCAATTGGATTCACCACATGTTTTAACCGTTTCAGGACAATTTCTTTCGTTGTCCTTTCCTTGTCCTTTCTTAAACCATGTCTTTCTTCGTAATCCTCTATGGCGGCTCTGAGCACATCAACGGCAAGAACTGAGCAATGTACTTTAACGGGCGGTAAACCACCGAGTTCTTTCGAAGCATCTTCCCAGGTTATCTTCTTTGCTTCCTCGAGTGTTCTGCCTTTTGCCAGCTCGGTTACTATTGATCCTGTTGCAATATTGGATGCACATCCAAAGGATTCAAACTTTATATCCGTAATTCTTTTTGTCTTTTCATCCACTTTGAGATAGAGGGTTACCATATCACCGCATGCGGGCGAACCTTCCTTCGCTTTTGCATCGGGATTCTCGATTTTTCCAACATTCTTGGGGTGCTTAAAATACTCCAGTAGTTTTTCACTGTATGGCAGTGGCACCTGACCTCCCTATTTATCCGGGGCTATGGGGCTTATTTCCCTCAATTTTTTCACAATAGTGCAAACTGCATCGATGGTGTAGTCAATTTCTTCTTCCGTATTAAATCGAGAAAAACTGAAACGAATCGAACCATGTGCCTCTTCATGAGAAATACCCATCGCTTTAAGGACAAAACTGGGTTCAAGCGAACGGCTGAAACAGGCAGAACCAGTAATCACAGCAATTCCTTTCATGTCAAGATGCAGAATCACCGATTCTCCTTCAACATACCTGAAAGTGAGATTCAGAATAGTTGAAATACTCTCTTCCAGGCTCCCGTTCAATTGAACTACTTTTAATCGTTTCATGATTCCATCGTGGAGTCTGCATTTTAATTCCTTAATGACTTGTGTTTCATCAGACTCTATTAACTCAATAGCTTTCGCAAAACCAACAATTCCAGGAATGTTTTCTGTTCCTGCCCGCTTATTGAACTCGTTAAACCCACCATGCATTGTCTTTTCAATTTTTACACCATCTCGTATAAAAAGCGCACCAATTCCTTTAGGACCATGTATCTTATGCGCCGTGACAGACAATAGGTCAATATTGCTCTTGTGCACATCAATAGGGACTCTTCCGAATGTCAATGCTGCATCTGTGTGAAAGAATACCGATTTTTTTCTGCACAACGCGCCGATAGCTGCAATATCCTGCATGGTCCCTGTCTCCTGGTTCGCATGCTGAATGGAAACAAGAATAGTATCCTTTGTTATTACTTTCTCCAGAGCAGTCATTACTATGAATCCCTCTTTCGATACTGGTAACCACGTAACGGAGAATCCTTCCTTCTCAAGAGCAGCGACAGTATCCTTTACCGAACGATGTTCAACAGAACTGGTAATAATATGATTGCCCTTTTTCCGGTGAGCTCGTGCAATACCTTTAATTGCAAGGTTATTTGCTTCTGTTCCTCCGGAGACAAAAATAAGCTCTTCTGCTTTTGCTCCGAGTTTATCCGCAATGACCGCTCGGCCATTCTCAAGCGGTTCCCGTGCTTCTATCCCCGGAGAATGACTGAAATCCGAAGAAGCAACCGCATAGGTATCGGTAAAGAATGGAACCATAGCATCAACTACTCTTTCGTCACACCGAGTGGTTGCTGCATTATCGAGATACACTTTTTTCATTCTCATAGCCATCACTGTTAAGAACTTACGTATAACGCCACATTCTACTATGGAAATCCTGCTTTGTCAACTTCAAAATAACAAAGGTTTGCTCTCAGCTTTTATCTTGACAATAATTCAAAAACAATGTAATCTTTAATGCATTCAACGAAGAGTCTTGTGGCTCTAAAAAGGAACGGTACTATGTTTGAAACTATTACAGCACGCCTTGGAGAGATTTTCAGGGTATTGCGACGAAAAGGGAAACTCTCAAAAACCGATGTTGAGAACGGACTTCGAGATATACGTCTCGCGCTTCTTGAAGCAGACGTCAACTATAAGGTTGTCAAGGAGCTCATTAATAAACTCACGAAGGCAACAACAGGTGAAAAACTCCTCAAAAGCTTCACACCAGGAGAAACACTCCTCAAAATTGTATATGAGGAACTCACTGATTTTCTCTCGAACAAAGAAAACATAGAGATTAAGAGTGACGGTCATCCAGGAGTTATTATGTTGATAGGTTTGCAGGGCTCTGGCAAAACAACCACCGCTGTGAAGATTGCACACCTGCTGAGCAAAAAAGGCAAGAAATCTCTTTTGGTTCCCTGTGACCTCAAGAGACCTGCAGCCATAGAACAACTCAGAATTATGGCTAACCGTGACAACATAGCCTTTTATGAAATGAAAGAGAAGAGCGTGGAAAAAATTGGAATACATGCCGTTGCGCATGCAAAACAGGAAGGGCTGAGTCCTGTTATTCTCGATACCGCAGGAAGATTACATATCGATAATGACATGATCCAGGAACTGGTACAATTAAGAAAAGCAATCTCACCCACAGAGGTACTTCTTGTACTCGACTCTATGACCGGGCAGGACGCAGTAAATATTGGATTGGCATTTCAGAAAAAGATTAATTTCGATGGCATTGTACTCTCTAAAATGGACGGTGATGCACGTGGAGGAGCAGCGCTTTCTTTGAAGTACATCACGCAAAAACCCATCAAATTGCTTGGAACGGGCGAAAAACCTGATGATTTTGAGTTCTTTCATGCTGACAGAATGGCGTCAAGAATCCTCGGTATGGGAGATCTCTCAACGCTTGTCGAACGAGCTGCTGATATAGTTGAGAAGGAAGAAGCGGAGCAAACGGCAAAGAAACTGAAGGAGAATCGATTTACGCTTGAGGATTTTAAGAGCCAGATTCACCTATTAAGAAAACTTGGTCCGATTGATAAAGTTGCTGGTATGATTCCTGGTATGAAATCAATGCGCGGCATGGCTGTTGATGAAAAGACGATAAACAGAATAGAAGCAATCATTAATTCTATGACGGTAAAGGAGAGAAATCACCCGAAGACCATTAATGGCAGTAGAAGGAAAAGAATTGCTGCGGGAAGCGGAACGACGGTTGCAGAAGTAAACCGGTTGCTCAAAGACTTCGAAGCAATGAAAAAAATGATGAAACAGTTTTCCGGAGGAAAAGCGGGGTTTCCGCAAGGAGGATTCCCGTTCCCGGTGAAATAGCTGGAATACGAAATTGATGAAACAATGATCCCTTCAATTATTCTCTCTTTATCTTTGCTTTTCTCCGCACCGTACATTGAAGAAGAAAGGGTTGGTGCGAAAATTTCCCTTGCATCCGCAAGTTTCAAGGACTTTAAACCATTTATTGGAGTCGGTGTCGATATAATTTTTGTAACAGATGATAAACTTGGCGCATCACTGGGAATTCTCTTTCTCCGAAACAAAGGAGAAAGCATTTACTCTGAACCCCTTCCCGGCACTGAAATTTACAGCGCAACATCAGCAAAATATTTAACATTGACGGGTTTTGAATTGAATTATTGCATAAAACAGAACAGGATTTCCCCTTTTACCGGCGTTGGTATAAACTGGATTTACTTTCATGAACAATCAAAGTTCATTTACCATGCGCCTGGATGGGTCATTACAACATGGAAAAGCTATCACGGGAATGGCTACATCATTACAGGAGTTGCTGGCTTTCGTTACATTCTGAAGCCATCCGTTGCCTTAGAAATAAAAATGTCTGCATTGTATGGAGGTTATTACTATCCCATTATTAATAAATATATCGCCCTGAAAGGTTTATCTCTGTCTCTTGGTATCAGATTGTAATAGCTCACATTCCCGCTCTTTTTACCACTCATTCCATTTTCTGCTTGACATCGTGACCATTAGAAAATATAATCCAGAGAACCCTGAACAGAGGGTTCGCAAGCAAACACACTATTGATTATTATGAAAATAGCTTTCACCGTACTACTGTTATTTATTGTTGTAACACCTGCGGTTGGACACACACCCACGGCTGAATATGTTTCCTCTGAAGTCCTATTATCAAATGATACACAATTAGTTCTCAAATTCACGTTCACCGAACCACGGATCAGTAGAGAACGCGGGTACGATAAGTTTGTGCTTCCGCTTGAAGGAACGACACGCTCCATCGGGAAACCCGAGCTTCCGGCAGTGACACGTCTTATCTGTTTACCTGATAATGCAACATATACATACCGAATACTCCGCACAGAAAATTATTCGGAATCAAATTATCATATCATTCCATACAACAGAGGAACGGACTATGAATCTGCAACCTTTGCATACGATACTGCATTTTATGACAGGGATATCTGGTATCCTGAAACTCCAGTTAAAACCGGAGAACCATCTATTATGAGGGATATAAATTTCGCATCCCTCACCCTGCATCCTGTTACCTACAATCCTCACAGGAGAATAGCACGGATTACTACGGAGATGGTGATCGAATTAACTTTTTTGCCAGGGAAACAAAATAGCAAAAGAATTCCGTACTGCAAAACCATCTCTTCAGCATTTGATGAAGTGTACAGGAATTATTTCATTAATTATGGAATGATGAGAGACAATGCTCGCCTTGAAAAAGGATGCTACCTCATCATCGTACCCGATGCCCTGTACAATAATGTATTACCGCTTGCTGACTGGAAAAACAGAAAGGGAAATAGGGCAATTGTAAAGAAGTTATCTGAGGTCGGCAACCTGAACACACAGATTAGAAACTACATATCCAATGCCTATTTTACCTGGCCCGTGCCTCCCGAATATGTCCTGCTTATCGGTGATATTGATCTTCTTCCTACTTTCTATGGTTATGATCCCCGTCATGGTACGTACGCCACCGATCTTGATTACGCTTTGCTTGAGGGTTCGGATATATTCCCGGAAGTTTTCCTCGGAAGAATTTCCGTTGATAATACATTTGAGCTTGATGTCGTCGTTGCAAAGACACTCGGGTATGAACGGACCCCCTACTCTCCTTCAACATGGCTTGGCAAATTCCTCTGTGTTTCAGGAGATGACTTCAATTCACAGACAGAGACAAAAATCTGGGTGCAGGAGTTCGTCGAAGGATATGGATACACAGTTGATACACTCTTTGCAAGGAGTGGCGCTACAGCCTCTGCGATTTCCAATGCCATTAACAATGGACGGGCGTACATCAATTACCGGGGAGGTGGATGGGGTTACGGTTGGCGAGAACCATACTACACCACCACCGATATCCTTGCCCATTTGGCAAATGGCTGGAAACTACCGGTTATGGTCAGCATTAACTGTGGCTCAGGTAAATTCAACTGGAGTAGTGGCGAGTGCTTTGGTGAAGTCTGGATACGAGCAGGAAGCCCGATAACCCCAAAAGGCGGTGTCGCATTTATCGGAGCAACGCATTGGACCTATGCAAGCAGGAATAATGCGCTGGATGTAGGGATATACCGGGCAATCTTCAATGACTCGCTTACCACACTCGGACAGGCAATGAATGCGGGAAAACTCTTTATGTATATGTGCTACCCGGAACTCGATACAACGAAAATCGAGTATGGTGTGTATCACATTCTTGGAGATCCTGAACTCAACCTCTGGACCGGTATACCCCAGAATATTATTGTATCTCATCCATCACTCATTCCGTGTGGCA
>CBDUQV010000035.1:0-13380 GCA_965369615.1 uncultured bacterium
TGGCTGTCAACGGCGATGGCTCAAAGGCTTTCGTGAGCTTAAGTGGTAACATGAGCGGCATCGGCCGTTTTGCCACTTCTGATTTCGTTACATTCAGTAACACCTACTCCGCATTCTGGATCGGGGTCTCACCCGACCATAGCCTTGCGATCAGTGGGCAGTACCGATTCTCGATCATAGATTTTGCCTCCGAAACCCTGCGAGGGCAGCATCAAGGGAATTCACAGGATAGAGGCGCTGTTTCACCTGTTGGCACACGGGCTATTGGCTTTGACTACGCACGGCATGAGGGTATCTACTTCTACGATTATACTGACCCTGCCCCTACCTACCGAGGAACAACAAATACGGGTGAGCCACCTGAAGGTGACGCACCCCGACGTGTTGCCATCACACCTGACGGCAGCAAAGCGGTAGTGGCAAATGTGCTTTCGGACAATATCTCCATAATCGATCTTGCTTCCCTGAGTCTGGATGAGATTATTGAGGATTGCGGGGACCGCGTTCAGAACGTTGCAATTACATCGGATTCCCGCTGGGCTGTTGCCTGCGGCATGAACTCAAACAGGGTTAAGATAATCGACCTTACCACCAATACGATCGTTGCGGATGTTTATACTGGAACCCGACCCGGAGTGATTTCACTCACTCCAGATGACAACTATGCGTACGTTGGCAACATTTCTTCAAATACGGTTTCAGTCGTGAAATTGGAAGGCGCAACAAGTCATAAAATAACCGATATATCATGCGGCGTCATCGGCGTCGTCTGGGCATGCTACGGCGTGTCAAGCGATGTGGAAGTGAGCCCGGACGGGGCTCACTGTTTGGTCGCTGCTTCATTCGATGACCAGGTTCGCGTCATCAGTACGGCAACAAACACCGTTGTTGCCACACTCAACGTTGGGGATTTTCCCATCCAGATAGCTTACAACAGTACAGGCGAATATGCAATTGTGACCAACTACTTCAGTGATAATTTCTCGGTGATCCGCGTTAATGGAGCATCATCTTTTGTTGTCGGCACATATGGATACGGAGATGATGGCCCATTGCGACTCGCATACAATCCCGTTCTTGACCAAATTGGAATCGGTCATTATTACAATAAGGCACTCGTCAACGTCGTTCCTGAAACCGGTGCATTCATCAGCAGAAATGACTACAGTTCCTACGGAGCGCTTATTCAGGTTCAATTTGATGAGAATGGTGAACCTATCGTTTTAACTATGGGAGATGCTTCAAATATCAGCCATATTCACAGAGCTGCCGATACAATAGCATTACCGGGAAGCCCTTCATTCTTCGATTACAATCCAATCGCCATGAAGGCTGTAGTGACCATACCGGGACCTGATTACGCATCGGTCATTGACTGGGCACCTACGGGCATTGAAGAAATCGAAGCAGATGTAAAAGCAACCTTAACGGGAATACAGCTTACATTTACACTTCACTCAGATATTCACACTGCAATTAACTGGATCATCGAGAGACAAGAGGAACAGGAAAAAAGAATAATACTCACATCAATATCCGGAGAGGAAAACATATATCTCGATAGTGATATTGAGGATGGGAAGCAATACACATATTGGATCACCGCCCTTCTCGATAATGGTGACACAAAAGAGGTCGGACCATTTGTGGTAACATTCTCCCCCTTTTCTACCATTACCACCTCACTTTCAAATCTCTTTCCACATCCGATCCAGAACCTTCTATCGTTCTCAGTAACCTCATCACATACGAGTTCAGCAACAATATGCCTTCACAGCATCTCTGGAAGCCAGGTGAAACAGTTGTGGAATGGAAAACTTCATCGCGGAGTCAATAACTTCTCGTTCAATACCAATGCCTTGAATCTTTCATCCGGCACCTTCTTCCTGCGTATTACATCAGGGAAGCAGTCCGTTGTGAAAAAAATAATCATACTCAGATAGATAGGAGTTCCCCCGTTTTATTCGTTTAAACCCTTACGTCGTTCCGATCGCAAGGAACACAGGCTTGAACCCCTATATTTAGCCTTTTGTCAATCTCATGGCAGACATTCTCTCTTTCCAAATGCTGTTCTGAAAGAGAAAATTGAAACCAGCAGCAAGTGAAAAAAAATGATTCAAAAACAGACAATAGGACATTTTCACTTTGCCAAGAAGGTGACATTTCTATTTTGCCTTGACAATATGAAAATATTCGCTTGACTTAAAATCTTCATTATGATAGTATCCGCTTTGCTCTTTTGAATGAATGTACAAGGGGGAATGTAATGGCAAAATACACAATAGCTTTGCTTTCCGGAGATGGGATTGGCAAAGAGGTCATTGAAGCAGCATTGATGGTTCTTGAAAAAACAAAATTGGATGTAGAATATATAGAGGCTCAAATTGGATGGGAATTCTGGAAAACTGAAGGAAATCCCCTCCCTGATAGAACCATAAGAATATTAAAAAACACGGACTGTGCACTCTTTGGTGCAATCACATCAAAACCAAAAGAGGAGGCAATGAAAGAGCTTGCACCGGAATTAAGAGAAAAAGGCTTCGTTTACTACAGCCCTATTGTTCGGTTACGCCAGGAGTTCAACCTTCATACAAATATGAGACCCTGTAAAGCATACAAAGGGAATCCACTTAATTTCCGTGACGATATTGATCTTGTCATTTTCAGGGAGAACACCGAGGGTCTCTATTGTGGTGTTGAATACCACCCTGTCCCGGAGGATTTCAGGAAAGTCATTAATAAACACGGGAAGATGAAGAAATTCAAGATTGTGCCGAATGCGGAAATGGCGGTCTCTCTCAGGATATTTACGCGGAAAGGATGCCAGCGCATACTGAAATCTGCATTTGATTTTGCCCGAAAACACAAGAGGAAATCGGTGACACTGATTGAAAAACCAAACGTAATTCGAGAGACAAGCGGAATGATGGTCAATGAAGCACGGAAAATGAGGAATCAGTATCCTGAAATTGATTTCTATGAAACAAATGTTGACGCTATGGCAATGTGGCTGGTGAAGAACCCCCAGAAATATGATATTCTCGTTGCTTCGAATATGTTCGGAGATATTATTTCAGACCTCGCAGCACAATTGATAGGGGGACTTGGTTTCGCATACAGCGGAAATATTGGTGATGATTACGCCCTTTTTGAACCGACACATGGTTCTGCTCCAAAATATGTCGGCATGTACAAGGTCAATCCCATTGCAATGATACTTGCGGCAAGGCTTATGTTAGAATGGCTCGGAGAGGAAGAGAAGGCAGCAAAAATCGAAAAGGCTGTCTCAGAGGTCGTTGTTGAAGGGAAAGTAAGAACATACGACTTTGGCGGAAACAATAAAACACTTGATGTGGCGAAAGCAATAGCGGATAGAATAGACTAATATTGAATATACAAACACGTAAAAAAGCAAAGAGTAAAACGGTACACGTATAAACCACAATGGATTACTGTATTGCCAATACACGGTTCAGGACAGACACTACTTCTTTTCATTGGCGAAGCAGGTAAGTAAACGTGCATCAATGGCAGAATAACCTGAGTAAATTAAAGAAGTAATTTACTCATTTATATATCCAAATGTATCACCATTATTCATAATGAGCATGGTGATCATTTTGTTATTTTTTCGCATACAATGCAAAAACTGTTATTTTTTCAATTATTGCTGCTACTCTTTTTTGATCTCTCATTCGGATCATTCGAAAGAACTCCGAACCTGCTGTCACATCCAGTGTTTGGCGTGTACAGCTTCTTACCATCAAATTTCATAGACTCCCATCAGTATATTTTCACAACCTCTGCATCAAGGCTTTACTCGATGTCAGAATGCAATGACGCGAATATCAGTTTGCTAACTACCTTTCCCTGTGCTTCTTTTGGAATCGATGCATCTTTCTTCGGCTCAGAACTGTATAATGAAACGGTCCTTGGGCTATCAGTGCTCAAAGGCTCCAAAGTGCTTGTTGGCACGAAACTCAAAATCATGAAACTTGGCATTCAAAACTATGGCAGTCGATTCTATGCAAGTGATGATTTAATCTTCATTTCCCGGTATGCACCTTTCTATACGCAATGTGTCTACAGCAATGCGCTCTCCTACGGTTATACATACTCCGAAGAAAAACCTGTTGGTTCTTTCTCTTCTCTTTTAAAAGTTTATCTCGCCGATTGGACCTCGTTCAACATACAAATAACGTACGGTGAATTGACGGGTACTGAGTTTGAAATCGGCAATGGGCTGAAATTATCCGATGGATTCTCATGTGGTGGAGGTTTTAATATCCAGACACATGCTATTACAGCAACCATTCTTGCAAATCTCAAATGGCTCGATTTAACGTATGCAGTTATGCTCCATCCGGAATTAGGGCTTACGCATCGCGGAGGGCTCATTATCTCAAAACTCAAAAATCAAAACAACAGTAAGGAAACAAATGATGGCGATGATTTCGGCGTGCCGAAAAAAAAGGACTAAAAATGTATTCATGGTTAACGGACTCCTTATCACATCTTTTGTGTTATTTGTCTTTTCGGCTTTGTTAGCTGAAGAGGATTTTACCCTTGATACCGATGTTTCCCTCTCCTCAGAAATTCTGGAAACACTTGAAAAACTAAAGGAAAAACCGCTCGATATCAACAGCGCAACCTTTAAAGAATTGCTGCAAATTCCATACATTACTCCAGTGCTTGCACTCCGTATTGAGGATTACAGGAAAAAGAATGGTGTGTTCAATTCCTCTGATGACCTCCTCACAATAGCAGGCTTCAATGAACCTCTTCTTGCAAAAATCTCGCCATTCATTACCGTGAAGAAAAAACACATCCTGCTAAAACGCGGAACATTGAATTGGAAGACTACATGGAGTACTGCATATCCTACTGAAGAGGGCTATCTGGGAAATTCATCCAAACTCTCAAACAAAATCCGTTACCGTAACGAACCTTTTGAAGCCGGACTTGGAGCATACAAAGATGCATACGAGAGAAGCTACTTTGATTTCTTTACCTTCTACGCCCTTGCTCGCATGGAAGGATTGAGCATCATTGCCGGTGATTATGGGATCGATATTGGCGAACGCTTGATACTCGGTTATCCAGGTTTTATCTTCAAAAGCAGTGGAATTATTAAAAGCAAAGAAGCCATTCTGGTCCCCTATCGATCTGGGTTTGAGGATTTCTCTCTGAGAGGATGCGCCTTACAAAAAGATTGGAAGATGCTCCGGGGTGGTGCTTTCTTCTCCTGCAAGAAACTCGACGCAACCGTTGACGACAGCATTGTAAAAAGAGCGCTCTACGATTGCGAATATCACAGAACAGAAACAGCGAGTAAAAAGAAAGATAGGTTAGAGGAACGCCTGATAGGCGGATTTTTCGGAACCGGAGGTGATCGGTTCCGCTTAACCATAACTTCTCTCGCTGCAGAATACGATAAACCCGTTGAACCTGATTCCGTACATTACTATCGTTTTCGTGGAAAGGGATATGGATTGACCGGTCTTCATGCATTCTTCGGGAGAGAACAGATTTCCTGCTGGTCAGAAATTGCGTATTCACCTACCACAAAAGGAACAGGGACAATTATCGGTATGTCCTGCAAACCACAAAAAACAACGGTATCCATTCTCTATCGAAATTACTCTGAGAAGTTCTACAGTCCAAGAGCATTTGCTTTCAGCGAGAGTGAGGTAAGGAACGAAGAGGGCTTCTACTCGTACATTGCAAGCAGGCTACCTCATGGTTTTAACTTCAAAGCATACATCGATATCTTCTCAAGACCGTATCCAACGTACTTCAATCAACTATCAACAAAGGGAAACGCGCTATTTGCATCCTGTGAAAAGAAAATTCTAAAGACTACCGTTTACATGCGATACAAACGAAGAGAAAAAAATAGCTATCAATGGGAAGCTATGAACGTACGATATGAGCGCCACAATATCCGCCTGTCCCTGAAGACTGCCATAAACAAAATGAATCGCTTCACAATGCTGTGGGAAGGCTCGATCTTTTCTGTACCTGATGCATCTTTGCAGGAGAAAGGTAATCTCCTCTCGCTTTCTTTTCGTTCATCCCTTTTAGAAAATACTTCGTTCGAAACAGGATTCGTTTTCTTTTCGACTGAATCATACAATTCACGAATCTACCTTTTCATTAATGATATCCCTGGATTTATGTATACAAGACCTTTCTATGACAATGGCACTGATTTCTACATTCTTTTCAAGGCAAAAGCCATAAACAATTTTCGTTTTTACTGCAAATTGGAAATTGAACACAAGGAAGGTGAAAATGAAAGAACATATAAGGTTGGTCTGGAGTGGAGATAACATCTTTCATACTCTTTTTAGTTTTACAAGAGACACTTTCTTACGGGGCATATTTTTCTTGACATTCGTCAAATTCACAATTACCTAATAGTTATGGTAGAGCAAAAATTCAAAGAAGGGATGAATGCTATCGTAACGTTACCCCTGCCTGTTTTTAAGCGTTACATCTACAGTATTCCCCCTGATCTCGCTCCCCATATGAAGATCGGAATTCCCGTATTTGTTCCTTTTGGCAAGAGAAATGTAACGGGATACATTACCGGGTTCTGCAGAGAAACTCCAGAAGGTGTAAAAGCAATCAAGGAAATTATTGACACTCAACCTTTCTTCTCCCCACAGTTGCTTGAAGTTTTTTCCTGGATATCAAACTACTACCTTACTCCTCCCGGGTTGGTTATAAAGGCTTCTGTTCCTCCACGGCTTTCCATAAAAGAAACCGTGCTTGTCTTTGCCAGGGAAGATGCTCCGAAAAAAATACTGGACAACAGTCAAGCTCTTTCCCTTTATCAGGAATTATTGAAAAGACCCTTGTCCAGGAACTACATCAGACGGAAATACTCTTCCTCTCTGGATGCTTACAATCTTCTTCTCAGAACCGGGCTCATCTATGAGAAAATTAAGAAAACGCATCCCTCCGGTAGCACAATGAAAGATGGCGTTACGTTAACCAAACCGTTCGAAACAAGTATATTCAAGAAACTTTCAGTAAAAGCACCAAAACAGGCGGAAATTTATGCGTACCTTTCAAAAATTCCAAACGGTGTAAAGAAACAAACCCTGTACGCATCGGTAAAAAAAGCGTATACTGCAGTAAGAGCTCTTGAGAAAAAAGGTATTCTTACGTTTTTCACAATCCCCTTTGAACAGAAGATTCCCTGTCTCTCTGTCAAAAGGAAAAAAAAACCAAGACTCACGCAAGATCAGAAAAAAGGAATGGATAAGATCAAGAAAGCACTGGAACAAGGGCAATACGAAACATTTCTTCTCTTCGGTATTACGGGAAGTGGAAAGACTGAGATGTACCTTCGCACGGTAGAAGAGATATTGAAGATGGGAAAAGGTGTTATTGTTCTCGTCTCTGAAATCTCCCTCACCGCCCAAACGGTAGAGGTTTTCAAAGCACGTTTTGGCGATTCTGTCGTTTTATACCACAGCAGGCTGTCTGATAGGGAACGAATAGAAATCTGGAGAGGGATACGGGAAGGAGAATATCCGGTTATCATTGGAGCGCGGTTTGCTATTTTTGCACCTCTTCCCAATCTTGGTGCGATTATCATTGACGAAGAACATGCAAGCACGTACAAACAAAAAGGGAAAGAGCCTTTCTACTCAGCACGAGATACAGCTGTTTTACGGGCAAGGCTTGAAAAAGCAGTTTGCATTCTTGGAAGTGCTACCCCCTCTGTTGAATCCTTCCACAACGCGCAGAAAGGTAAGTATACAATCATAGAATTGCCAGAACGCATTGATGAAAGAAAACTTCCGTTCGTTGAGATAGTGGATATGAGAAAAGAAGAGGATTATCTTTTCTCGCGTTCATTAAAAGAAAAAATAAAAGACCGAATTACAAAGAGAGAACAAATAATTCTCTTCATCAATAGAAGGGGTTTTTCAAATTTCCTCGTATGCAGAGACTGTGGACTTTCACCGCGCTGTTCCTTCTGCGATGTAACGCTTACGTACCACAGGAAGGATTCACTGCTGAAATGCCACCACTGTGGATATGAAGAAAGAGCCCCCCGTTCTTGCCCAGCGTGTAAAGGTACACGGTTTTTTTATGCTGGAATGGGAACGCAGAGAATTGAGCGATACCTTGAAAAGGAATTTGCTGAGTTAAACGTAATGAGAATGGACTTTGACACTACGAAGAGGAAATGGGCTCATATGGAGCTTTTTTTTAAATTCAGAGAGGGTGAAGCAGATGTTCTGTTGGGGACACAAATGCTTACAAAGGGGTTTGACCTTCCACAGGTTACACTCGTTGGAGTGGTTTCAGGCGATACGATCCTCAACTTTCCTGATTTCAGGGCACAGGAAAGAACATTTCAGATGCTCACCCAGGTGGCGGGGAGAACCGGTAGAGGAATTCTTGGAGGTGAAGTTATTATCCAGACATATGCACCGCAACATTATTCAATCACTGAATCGAAACTTCACAATTATGAAGGGTTCTACAGGAAAGAGATCGAGATACGGAAAGAGTTAAACTACCCACCATTCTCAAGACTCGCTCGAATAATCCTTTCAGCATCAGAGGAACAGCAGGTGCATACCTCATCGGATAACCTGACTCATCTCATCAAACAGTTGATCAAGAAAAAGGGCTATAAAATCGATATCCTGGGACCCGTTCCCTGCCCACTTACCCGATTGAAAGGAAAGTATCGTTACCACATACTCCTTAAGTGTAAGAAACCATTCCTCATACAGAAGATCCTTCTCTCAGCACGAGCACATTTCAAGACGAAGGGACTCCGTATCATGTACGTTATAGATCCACTTGAAATGATGTAGTTCACAAAGAAAGAACGCATACCATTTAATTGATTCCACTGATTGCATATGTTTATGAGCACGTGAAAATGAATAAAACTTTTACTGCTGTATCACTCGTACTCCTCCTGGTAAGTGCTGTCCTGGCACAGGTACCTGATACGCTCTGGACAAAAACCTATGGTGGTAGCAACGATGACTCTGGACGTTCCATCCAGGTAACGAAAGATGGGGGATGTATAATCGTTGGGCATACCGGTTCTGTAAACAATGATTTTGATGTATACTGCATAAAGACAGACAGGTACGGTGACACACTCTGGACAAGAACCTATGGTGGTCCCGATTGGGATACAGGTTCCTCTATAGAACAATGCTCGGACCGCGGGTACATTATAACAGGATACACAAAATCGTCAGGTGCAGGATCGAATGATGTCCTGCTTATAAAGATTGACTCACTGGGTAATCTCGAATGGACCAAAACCTATGGAGGTCCTAACGAAGATGGTGCTTCTTCAGTCCAGCAAACCATGGATGGAGGATACATCATAACCGGTGAAACCATGTCCTTCGGGGCACAAGATTACGATGTTTCCATCATAAAGACCGATTCTGTTGGTAATCTTCTCTGGTTAAAAACAATTGGCGGAAGCGATTGCGATGGAAGTCAGGCTATTATCCAGACATATGATGGAGGATATGCAATTATTGGCGATACAAAATCCTACGGTAGAGGATGGCACGATGTGTACCTCATTAAAACAGATATTCAGGGAGACACACTCTGGACCAGAACATATGGAGGTACGAATTTCGACTATGGTGAATCAATTCAGCAAACAAAAGATAGAGGATTTATCATTGCTGGCTGGACTCGGTCCTTTGGTTCGGGCATGACCGATGTGTATCTCATAAAAACAGACAGGTATGGTGACACACTCTGGACAAGAGCCTATGGTGGCATAGATCATGATTTCGGATTTTCAGTTGTCGAAAACTATGACGGTGGTTACCTTATCGTTGGTGACACAAAATCATTCGGTTCAGGCTGGTATGATGTTTACGTAATAAAGACCGACAGGTACGGCGACACCCTGTGGACGAAAACTGTGGGAGGAATAGAGCCTGATGAAGGTTTCTCAATCGACCGAACTTTTGATGGCGGGTATATTATCGTCGGGAATTCCAGATCATTCGGTTCAGGGAACGATGATGTCTACCTTATAAGATTAGAACCTTTTGAGCCATCAGATCAGATTTTGCGTATCCTTATCTGGGATTCAACAAAATAAAGTAAGAACGTTTCAAACCGCCCGAAGGGCTCACACCGTTCTGAAAGAACCGATTCCGTTGCACAGCAACTATTACCGTTCCATAGGAACTATTCTTAATATATCGTCTCTGTCGGGTTTGCTTTTACAGAAAATGACGCACGCTCTCCCTTTTTGTAATGATCGTATCCACATGCAGCAATCATGGCAGCATTATCGGTACAAAGTTGTTTATCAGGAAAGTAGACAGTAAACCCCTCTTTTTTCGCTTCTCGAAAAAATCGATCACGAAGGAAATCATTTGCAGAAACACCACCTGAAACAGCAATCTTCATAATTTTCGTTTCCTGTATTGCCTTCACTGATTTCTTCAGTAACATCCTCACCGCTGTCTTCTGAAACGATGCAGCTACATCTGCTTTCTGCTCCTTCCGCTCGGGATCCGATAAATCATTCATGTAGTA
Organism: uncultured bacterium; assembly: GCA_965369615.1. Taxonomy (GTDB): domain Bacteria; phylum Hydrothermota; class E44-bin80; order E44-bin80; family E44-bin80; genus SOKD01. Next base: position 10,564 of record CBDUQV010000035.1, read on the forward strand.
AAGAACGGCAGTTTTTAAGCCGCTAAAACTGAAATCATAATTTTTAACTCTACCAGGAGGAAACGGAATCGCATCAGCATTACCCCCTCTGGCAAGTTCCTCGATTGCAGGTCCACCAGGATATGATAATCCAAGCAGATTACCCACTTTGTCAAATGCTTCACCACAGGCATCATCGAGTGTTGAACCAAGACGTTGATACTGTCCTCGTTCGTCTATAACGATAAGGTCTGTGTGTCCACCTGATACGATGAGTCCCAGAAGAGGGGAATCAAGTTCAGGGTAAGTAAGAAAATTAGCATAGATATGACCTTCAAGGTGATTAATGGCAAGAAATGGAATATTGAGTGAAAAAGCAAGGGATTTCGCAAAGGAAAGTCCAACGAGGAGAGAACCAATAAGTCCAGGGCTCTGCGTGACAGCAATTGCATCTAAATCTCGCAGGGAAACAGCAGCATCGAACAGGCACCTTTTTACAACGGGGATGATGTTTCTGATATGATCTCTCGAAGCAAGCTCAGGTACCACCCCGCCATATTCAGCATGAATATCCTGTGAAAACACAACACTGGAGAGTATTTTTTTACCGTCTTCGACAACAGCAGCGGCGGTTTCATCACATGATGTTTCAATACCGAGTATCAACATTAAACTATTTTGCTTTTTGAATCATTTCAATCGTACCTCAACACGCTGCGGATTACATGTTTTGAATACACATCCTTCCGGTAAGTTAAAAAATGGTATTATGTTCCCTCCAGCCTTCTTCGCTTCAACGTATGCTTTAATATCATCAGCAGCTAAATTCTCAAGCAGGCTTTCCGGTCCCTGTACGGTTACTTCGAGCAATTTGGGAATTATCTCATAATTTCCCTCACCTTTAAGTGTAATCTTTACACCGGTAAGGGTCTTCGCAACAAATCGCTCGAAATAAACATTCACCGTTACCTGTTCTGTTGCGCTCGAATAACCAGTCTCAAGCATACGCAATCGTTTTACAACAGAAAAATCCTTCTGCAGGTTGGTAATATCAATACTATCGGTCTGTACTTCCTTTATTTTCTTTATTCTCTTTTTTCCGCCGACAAGTACAATACTGTCTGGTTCAAGTGTTATTTGCTTGACAAACACCCCCTCCACCGGTGAACCTTTGAGAGCAACTTTAACAGAAACCTTTTTATCCGCTCTCTCTTCAAGTTCAAGTACTATTTGCTGAGGTGAAATGAGCATGGTAATCTCAAGCGGTCGCCAGCTGGGAAGTACTATCCAATCTTCGCTCAGTTTTACGGTATTTTTTCCAACAGTAGCATCTAAAAGATTGACCTTCATCAAAGGTTTGCCGAATATCATCAGGAGGATGAGTTGTTTGACCTTTGTTTTGATCTGAAAACGTACTTCATCCTCGACCTCGTTTACCACGATAAGGTTTCCAGGCACATTATGAAATACAAGTGGAGCGCTAATGGTTTCCAGAATGGATTGTTCAGATACAACATGAAACCACAGAAGAGCAGCAATAACAATGGAGCCGATCTTTATAGAAATATTGTTAAAGAGCCACTTGAACATTTTAATAGGAATGCTATTTCTTATCCATCTTCTGTTTTACCATGAAGAAATAGATAAGACCTCCAATCCATCCGGTCAGAACAACAATCAGAATCCAGATTAGCTTTGTATTGTCCCCCATTGAAGGAAAATCCTCCTCCTCTCTCTTGATGCAGTCAATAAGCATCCATATCCACAATCCAAGAAGACCAAGGATAATTAACCAAATAAATGGTACGATACAGAATGGAAACAATGACATAATTACCCCCTGTTTTTGGAAATTATATAATTCTTTCCTGCAAACGGTTATATTCTCTTTCTTGATTGAGAATCAAAGAAATGTGATTTTTCAATTACCGGTTTTAAAATAAGCTCTCCGCCCACGCGAAAACCAGGTTTTGAATCAACTCTCGCTATGAGTTCGATCCCTTTCATAATATTTTATTAATGTGTTTAAGACTAACATCTGCCATAGCAACTGTTTCTGCTTACTTTTTTTCAAGAAAGAATCTCAAAACCTTGATGATGGTGTCCTTAAGGTCTTTTCTTTCAACAATGACATCGATAAATCCATGTTCAATGAGAAATTTCGCTTTCTGAAACCCCTCCGGTAATTTTTGTTTTATGGTCTGCTCAATAACCCGGGGACCTGCAAATCCAAGTAATGCACCTGGCTCAGAAATAATAATATCTCCAATGGATGAATACGATGCCATCACACCTGCTGTTGTTGGATTGGTAAGTATACTGATAAAAGGAATCCCTGCTTCTTCAAGTTCAGCAAGTGCTGAACCTGTCTTTGCCATCTGCATAAGTGAGAGAATTCCCTCCTGCATTCGCGCACCACCCGAACTGCTCACAATAATAAGCGGAATCCTTTTCCCCTTTGCTCTCAGAATAGCTCTCTTTACTTTTTCACCTACTACTGAACCCATACTCCCACCAACAAAGGAAAAATCCATGGCTGCAAACTCGATCTCGAACCCACCTATTATTCCTTCACCAGCAATGATTGCTTCTTTCAGACCGGTCTTCTCCTGAACTTCCCTTATTTTTCGAGGGTATCCATCAAATTTCAGCGGATCAAGGGGGGTCAGCATTACATCATGCTCCGTAAGTCCATCATCAAGAAGAATTTTAACATAACCATAACTCCCTATCCTAAAGTGAAATCCGCACTTTTTGCATACATTATGATTCCGTTCAAGCTCCTTCCCGTACAGGATTTCTCCACACCCCTTGCACTTCTGCCAGAGCCCATCAGGA
>CBDUQV010000036.1:0-13257 GCA_965369615.1 uncultured bacterium
TGACATGCGGCTTCGTACGCTCAAACTTCTTTTTCGCCATAATCTGCCCCCTCAAATCTTAAATAAAAAGTCGTTCTTCCCCGTTCAGTCTCAACTTCTTTTTACGCACTTTATTCGAGACCAACAAGGCTTCATGCTATCATAACTTAACTAACAGATAGCATTATTTTAGAATTCTGGATTATACAGGAAATTTCGATTATGTCAAGTGTTTTTATCGATTTTTTTGTTTTTTATACAATGGGAGTCCTCACCGGATCATCAGAGTAGTGCGAATCGTTTTCCCATCTGTGATAAGGGTAATGGCTCCATCGGTATCTGTTCTGTAAACCTGACAACCTGATTGCTTGAGCATTTGGATGTTCTCTCCTTTTGGATGTCCGAACGGATTGTCTCTGCCAACAGAAATCGTTGCTATCTCTGGTCTTACCGTACGCAAAAACGTGGCTAATTCAAAGAATGATGCGCCGTGGTGAGGAAATTTGAGTACGGTGGAAGACAAGCAGGAATGCGGCAGTTTCAATACCTTATTTGGGAAATCTCCGGTAAACAAAAAGGTAACCTTTCCATATCCAAATTTAAGAACAATTGAACCTTCATTAGTTGGCAGGATGTCAACAAAATCCACTGATGGTGGATTGAGAACATACATCTTATGCTGCCCTACCCTGAGTACATCTCCTCTCCCCACCGTATAAACTGGAGTACCCTTCTCTTGTGCCGTTATAAGAAGTTTCTTGTACAAGAACGATTCTTTTGATGATCCATTAACCAGGAGCTTTCCAACGGGGAAATGCTCAATAACCGATATCAAACCACCATAATGATCAACATCAGGATGCGTCGCAATAATGGTATGGATATGTGAAATGCCACGAGAGCAAAAAAATGGAATGATGACACGTTCACCGTAATCAATAAAGTTGCTCCTTCTTCCTCCATCAATAATACAGACTTCCTTTCCGGGAAACTCAATCACTGCAGCGTCCCCTTGACCAACATCAAGAAAATAGACCGTTAATCGTGGATGATATGTCTTCCACACTTTGGTGAATATGAAAATATTGAAGACCAATAACAGGGCAACAATGAAAAACGTAAGCTTCCTCTTCAATGCAAAAAAACCGACCAGGATGAAATAGTACATCAGCAGAAAGGAAAATGATGGTCTTCCAACCTGGAGTGATCCATAGGGTATTTCTGCAAGGAAGTGTGAAATCCGAATGATACAATTGAGGAGAAACCACGTTGTCCCTGCGCATATTCTGGAAACCACCGGATGCAGAGTGTGCGCTGCCACCATCAAGAAACCTGACGGAATAGCAAGGGAAACAAATGGGATAATTACAAGATTTGAAAGGGGAGCAATAACAGAACACCTGAAAAAATAAAATGCCACGATAGGCGCTGTTCCCAACTGAGCCGACAAAGAAACGGTAAACGGAATGATTATGTACTTCCGTAAATTCCTTATCGATTGCATCCTTCCCGTTAATGCATCACTCATCTTCTTCTGAAAGAGTACAATTGAAAATGTAGCAGCATATGATAGTTGAAATCCTATATCAAACAGATCAAGAGGACGGAATGCAAGAATAACAAGAGCAGAAACTGCAATGATGTTGAGCAGTATAATTCGTCTTTGACTGAGCATTCCAAGCATAATACATATAAACATCAAGGTTGCCCTGACAACCGGTGCACGAAGGTCGATGAGAAGCACGTAGAAGATGAGAGCAATGCATGTTAGAAAAAGCGCCATGCGAAACGGCACATGCACACTCCTCAGAAGAATAAAGAGGAAAAAAGAGAGTATGCCCACATGAAGACCGCTCACTGCAAGGACATGGATAATACCTGCGTCGGAGAAAATGTGCTTGATCTCCGCTGGTATATTACCACGTTCTCCCACCGTGAGTCCTTGAAGCAATGAACTATGGACGGCACCAAGATACCTGTTTGACATTTTTATGCAATGCTCTTTGAATGGAAAGATCACATTTCTTATGATATAATTACTCCACACCATCCCCACTCGATCAATATCTCCAGCATGAATGTATGATACATACTGCACTCCCTGACGCCAAAGAAAATCGCGATACATGAAACCACCGGGATTACGAGCATTGGAAGGTCTCTTAATCTTTCCTGAAAATGTAATAATGTCCCCGCATTTTATATCATCCAACAACTCGTCTGTAAACACTTTAACCGCATAAGGTGTATACATACCACTTTCCCTATCAATCAAACGCACGATAAAACTGATATTATTCTTGTTGTTGGTAGGACTTTTGAGAACCATTCCGTGGTGTTGTTTTTGAGTTTCTATTTTTTTATCAAGTACAGGATAGAGAGATCTTGTATTAAATGCAAGCATACCCGATAGTATCAGTGCACCGATTAACAAGATATCAATAATAATAAAAAATCGAAGACGGAGAAAAAGATACAAAAAAAAGAGAAGGACGAGGAGGAAAAGCAACAGGACAGCAATGTTCAGTAATGGTAAAGTAGTAAAGAAACCAGCAATGAATGACACAGAAACAAGAACCAGACAATAAAATGCAGGAGCCTTGCGTTTTATCACCACAAGCCGACGAAATCGAGAACCATACAGATTCATCAATGCCTTCGCTTCATATATCGAATGGATCTGACCAAAAATAACCGGTGTGACACCAGATGCTTCTGGTTTACCCTTTCATAATGTATAGATCAGATACGCTCTGAGTGGTTAATGCACTAACTATAAAAGGCTATCGGCAAATTCCTCTGCAAGCCTCTTTACTGTTAGCCTTGCTATTCCAATATTTTGCGATTCACCTTTGAGAACGAACATAACAAAATAGTTTTTGCCAATTGTGTGAACAATAATGGATGTACTATCAGTGGTGAGCAGCACTTCTTTCAGCTCACCCGCCTGTGTATCCTTTATGGCTTTCTCTCCTGTAGAAAGTATCGTGGCAATCTCAGCATCAAAAACATTCTGGTCAAACGATTCGTCCTTGCTAAAATCAGCAAGGGGAATCCCGTCCATTCCAACGATACTTGCAGCAAAAGCACCGAGTACGCTTCCTATAGACTTTTCAAGAATTTCTCTGTAGTCGATAAATCCTTCCCCCATCTATCCTCCTTTTCTAAAGAATCGTCCCAAAATACCTTTTTTCTTTCCTTTACCCGAAATTTTTTGCAGTTCATTTGCTGCTCTTTCATCATTTTCATTCCATGTAAGTGCTTCTTTGAACGATTTTTCCGCCTTATCGGTTTTTCCCAGAATCCTGTAGATAATTCCCATGTTTACATGAAAATGTGAATTATACATTTCCGCATCGACTGCTTCCTGAGCAAATTGAATTGCATCTCCTGACCTGCTCTTCTGATGGGCAAGGGCAAGACCAAGGTAGCTTTTATAGAGCGGTGTTTCTGGTGAAAGGGAAACAGCGGATTTAAAATATTTTTCAGCACGCCAAAAATCACCTGATTTGTAATACTCAGTCCCATTCTTAAATGCCATTTTTGCCTGAACAGTTCTTGGTGTTTTTTCAACCTTTTCCTTGTATGAAACGCTCGATAGGGTCTTATCATACTCAGACCTCTTGTCTGCGTCGAGAAGTGTTTTGTATGCCTTAACTATTTGAGAAAATTTCTCGTTCATCTTCTCTGCTTCTTCTTTATTGCTGGATTTATCAGGATGGAATTTTTTTGCAAGTGAAAGGTAAGCCTTTCGGATCTCTTCACTTGTAGCATTCTTACCAATCCTCAATACAGTGTAGTGATTCACTTTCCCATTTTATCAAAAATAGCATGTTTGTCAAGCGATTTCTATAGACATTCGGAAAAAAATGTAGTATAGGGTACTGTATGACAGTAGGAATAGACATAATTGAGGTAAAAAGAATTGAGCAGGCAATAAAGAAATGGGGTCACCGGTTTATTGAAAGGATTTTCTGTCCCGGAGAGATAGATTTATGTCAATCAATGAGAAACTCTTCAGTCTGCTTTGCTGCACGGTTCGCCGTAAAAGAAGCTTTTTCCAAGGCTCTCGGAACTGGTATAAGAAAACTGAGTTGGAAGGATATCGAAGTGGCACATAAGAAATCAGGAAAACCATATTTGATTATTCGGGGAAAATCAAAAGAATTACTTGGAAACAGATCATCAGATGTTTCCATATCTGACACTGACAATTTAGCAACAGCAATTGTTATCATTGAATAATGCACGTAACAAAATACAAGAATGCTCAGCCTCGAATCTATCTGTAAGAGTTATGGGGAACAGATATTATTTTCCGACCTTTCGTTTCACGTTAACAATGGAGAGAGAGTCGGGCTTATTGGTCCAAACGGTTCCGGAAAAACAACAATCTTCAAAATAATTACCGGAGAGACCTCGCCGGATAAAGGACTCATTCACTATCCCAAAAATTCAATTATTGGATACCTTCCACAAAATTTTATTTTGATGATGGGTTCATCTGTAATGGATGAGATGTTTCATGGATTTCCTGAACTCAGAAATTTAAGAAGAGAACTTCATGATATGGAACTCCATGGCATAGATACAGAGTACGATGCAAAAAGATATGCGGAAATAAGTAACAGTTTCAAGGAATTGAACGGCTTTTCAATCATTCAGGAAGCAAAGGGCATCCTGAGAGGAATGGGATTCAGTGAAAGTGATTATGAAAGGGGAATAAACGAATTCAGTGGGGGATGGCAAATGAGAATACTCCTTTCTCGAATCCTTCTCATCAAACCGGATATACTCCTTCTCGATGAGCCAACGAATCATCTGGAGTTAGAAGCCCTTAACTGGCTGGAGAATTTCCTTACAGCATTTAAAGGCATTGTGATTGCAGTAACTCATGATAGATACTTTCTCAATAAATTCACAAAAAGAATTTGCGAGTTACATAAAGGTACAATCAAAAATTATTATGGTAGTTATGAAGACTTTCTCTTCGAAAAAGCGCATATAAAAGAATCAATTAAAAAGAAATATTACGAACAAAAAAAGAGGATAAGAGAAACAAAGCAATTTATTAATAAATTCAAAGCAAAAAAGGATATGAGAGGAAGGGTGCAAAGCAGAATCAAAATGCTCGAGAAAATGGAGAGAATTGAACTTCCCAAAGAAACAAAATCCATACATTTCAGTTTTCCCCAGCCAAAGAGAAGTGGCAGTGTACCGGTAAAGCTCTCAAACATTATCAAGCAGTACACCAAGAATCACGTCCTTAACGGTATAGACCTTACCATCCAGAGAGGAGATTCTATTGGTCTTGTTGGTCCGAACGGAATAGGAAAAAGCACATTGCTCCGCATCCTCGCAGGAATTGAAGGTTTCAGCACAGGGGAAAGGACCATTGGTCATAACGTTTCTATTCAATTCTTCTCTCAAGAGGATGTCACTTTCGAAGCAAAAGGTGAAACCGTACTTGATGAAGCACAAATAACAGCACCCGAACTTGACCTTTCCGAGTTGAGAAGCTACCTTGGAGCTTTTCTCTTCACCGGTGATGATGTTCATAAAAGAATTGAAATACTTTCTGGTGGTGAGCAAAGCAGGTTGAAACTCGCCAAAATGCTTCTAAAACCGGGTAATCTCCTCATTCTTGATGAGCCATCCAACCATCTCGATATCCAGGGGAAGGAAATTCTCGAAGAAGCGCTGATACAATTTTCTGGAACAATTGTTCTGGCTTCTCATGACAGGTTTATGCTTGATAGAATCTGCAACAAGACTGTAACCATTGTCAACGGGAAATTAAAGTTATACTGGGGAAACTACTCATACTATCTTGAGAAGAGGAAAGAAGAATTTGAAGAACAGAAAAATAAGAAACAGGTTCATTCGGGAAAGAAGAAGGAAAGAGAACGAAAAAGGGTGGAGGCTGAAATGCGGGGTGAGATTTACAAAGTGAAAAAGAAAATCGATGAGCTTGAAAAAACAATTACCGAGAAAGAAAAGAAATTACGGGAAAAAGAAAACCTGCTGCTGCTTCCGCAGACATATAAGGATGGCTCGAACGTGAAAGCGCTCGTTGAGGAAATCAATTCATTAAAGAGCGAACTTGATGACCTGTATTTCTCATTCGGCAAAATGCAGACCTTACTGGAGCAGATGAAAGATACTCTTTCGTGACCATTGCCCTCTGCTTTCTCACTATCCTCAAATTCTAAATTCCTTTCCGCAAAAAGCCGTACACACATATCAACAGCAAAGAGCCGGCGTCATTGCACGCCGGCTCTATTGCAATCAAATTCAATCAGTTGTTACTACCGTTCTCTGAGAACGGTGAATTCAACCCTTCTGTTCTGCTGGTGCTCTGCATCCGTTCTTGCACCAGGTATCATGAGCCGATCCTCACCGTATCCTTTTGCGATCATTCTTGCTGGATCGATCCTCCATTGTTGAACGATGTAGTTCCGGGCGGAAGTCGCTCTTCTCTGGCTAAGACGCTGGTTGTAACTTCTGGAGCCCCGGGCATCAGTATGTCCACTCAATTCTGTAATAATAGTCGGGTTTTCAACCATTATCCTGCCGATGCTGTCGAGTACCACGTACGATTCAGGACGCAGTGTTGCTTTGTCAAAGTCAAAGAGTATGTTGTGGAAGACAAACTTCATCTTTTTCTTGAGCAATGCAAAGTCCTTGTTTACGGTTTCACCTGAAGCAAGAGAAATACTTGCTTCCTGATAGATGTATTCCTTTGGACCTGGATTGACCTTGAGCATGTACGTTCCTTTTTTCAGCCCAACTCGGTAGGCTCCTTTATCATCGGTTTGTATAAGGGTTATCTCTTTGTTTGTCGCTGCATCAACAACCGAGATGGCTGATGGAACAGGGGCTTTTGTCAAGGCATCGTAAACAAGTCCTTTGATGATTCCTCCAGCCTTCATCAACCTGAATACTTTCTTAACCTCCTGTCCTCTCGGTACCGTTACCTTACGCAACGCAGGCGCATATTCCGGATAGGAAACATCAAACTTGTAGTCACCCGCAAGCAGTTTAACCATTGCGCTTCCCTTTTTATCAGCAGTGACTTCCTCAGCCTGCTCTGTTCCCGTTATAATAATCTTTGCAGCTAACGGTTCACTGGTTATGCTGTCCATGACGGTCACCGCCACATACCCGAACTTCGGCGTGAGCAGGATGTCCTGCCTGACACTCTGTCCCGCTTCAACGGTTTTCACCACTTTCTTATCGTAGTACTCATCCCTGCGCGCAAGCATGCCGATCTTGCCTGCCGGAACGCTGATACTGTAGGTTCCGTCTTCCTTCGACATGAGTTTGCCCTTCTGAGCCCCGATCTGATAATACACGGTCGCAACGAGCGGCTTCAATGTTACGGAATCCCTGATAGTTCCTTGGATCTTTGCCTTGAGCGAAGATCTGATCCCGATATCAAAGGCAAGGGATTGTCCCTTCGCACCCATGAATACACCTTTGTGCGCTCCATAGCCAAAATCCATATAGAATTGCTCAAAGGAAAGACCAAAACCAACCATCATGGCGATCGCCTCGTTCCCTCCAAAAGAGAACCCGGCCCTCAAGGGCAGGACCATCCACGGATTGTATTCACCGCTGAGCGTGACCTTTGGCATCGTGGTCGTCAAGGCACCCCGTGTGAATCCCTGTTCATACTGTCCGAAGAGCTTCCATGTCTCCGAACTCTGGTACGAGAGCCCGAAATTCATGAGAATGGGCAGGCGTATGCTGAACTGTTCCGTTGTGAATGCTGTATCCAGATCGTAGAAGTAATCATCAAAAACCTCTTCCCACTTCGATATCGTCGTATCCCGATGCTCGTGGTGCGCATACCGGGATAAAAACCGGAAGGCATTGATAGGGTCAAGATGTCCGGCGGCAAACCCGGTTTCCAACTCATGTACCCATCCAACATATGAGAGCAGATTCCTGAACGAAAGGTCAATGAGTACGTTTTCATTCACATCCATGGCAAAGCCGATATTTGAAGAAATACCCTGATTGCTTCCCCACATCGAGTTGGAGACCTTGTATCGGACGGTATCAAAATCAGCAGCAAGATACAGGCTATCCGAGGTGAAAGTCCCGTTAATGCGGTCGATCGCCGCATACCCGATGCCCCGAATGTACGTGATGGATACACCCGTATAGAGCTTTCGGTCCTCTCCTATCTGAAATGGCTTTGAAAAGCCAATCCCATATTCCTGGTACGCCATTGCTTCTATGTGTGTTCCCGTGAGATCGTACGTCCTTCCCAAGTCATTCCCGTGCAGACCGAGATCGATCGCATCCTCAGGGAACACCATGTACGTCCCTGCGACCACCCGGGGGCAGAACGCAAAACTGCCAAATTTCACCCCGAAAAAACCTGCATTGGCTCCAATGGTTGCGGAAAAACCATCACTTGGAACAAGCTCCAGTATCGTTGCCTTGTAGTCATCGAGCAATGTATCATGACCCACGAACTCGTTCCAGTTCGAAACAGAAAAGGTATTGTTCGTGATATCGACGCCGAGCCGCATGAATTCGAGGGTAAAACTTGGATTCTTGTGGTATGAGAGCAGCGCGGGATTGTAGAAAACCGCATTCGGCCCATACGTTGAGGGAGTGCTCAGCCATTCACCAGCGCTCTGATACATTAAGTTTCCATACGCCTGTGTAGCCAGGCATAATCCCAGGAGTGCCAGTATCGTAAATTTCTTGCTCATTATTCCCCCTCCCCGAGCGAACCAAGCCAGATTTCGGCGCTGAGCCATCCGTATATCCGCAGCCAGTCTTCGGGCCTCAGAAATATAGTATCCAGCGCGGGAATATGCACCGATGCCTGCCACCAGAGGGAATCTTCCTCTGCCATGTTGATGTATTCCCCCCTGATCGTATCTTCGTAAACCGTCACCGTGGAATCTCCGGTGGTGAACCCGTGCTCATCCTTTGGAGCCGGGTCGATGGTGAAGGTTTTTGCGTGGTAGACGCTGTACTGTTGCGATGAATCACGTGCCCCGATACGGAAATTGCCCGTGAATCCTGCCGAGGTCCTGTTCGTAAACACCAGATGAACGACCAGCGACTTGAGGCGATCCTGATCTTTATTGTCCCGCAGCTTTTCGGTCACCTCAATTCCCTTGAGGAACGTCACAATCGTATCTCCACGAGAAAGGAAGTTGATGGGCATCTTGGCATAGCCCATTGAGGAGTCGACGGTAAGATCCCCCGAATCCGGAAAAATGTAGATGCTGTCCCTGTACGGTCCGAGAGGAAAGCTATCGATCACAAAGTTCATTACCGTATCAAGAGAGGGCGTCGGGGGTATGTAGACGGGGAACGGGACCGCATAGGGCGTGAAATGCTGCAGGTAGACCGGCGGGAAGAGGCTGCATACCACGGTAGCCGAGAATCCAGAATCGCTGCTGCCCACAAGGTGCACCTTGGTAATGAGCTTTTTTACAAGGCTATGATACACGCTCGATGTCGTATCGATGTTATCGCTCACGCTCTGGTAGATGTGCATAAGAAATTTATCGGTTAATCCCGGTGGTATAAAGACATCTTTGACGATAGCCGTATCACTATGGTGAAAAACGGTCCATCGCGTGGGATGATAGAGCGAGTCAATCTCAATGGTCACCTTCTTAATAAGCGTATCATCAACCACATCTTGAGCCGTCACCAGGGAGTCACCGAGCGGAATACGTATGGTTATCCCCCATTCCGGTGCTCTTGATGGTATCTTGTAGCAAGAAAGCATTGCAGCTATGATGACAAAATAAAGAAATTTGTACCTTCTCATTTTCTCTCCTCTCGCTAATTGTTCGTTACTAAAATCAAGAAATAAATTTCAGGCATTGCTCCTTTTGCAGTTTGCAACACCTCCTTTTCTCTTAGATGAATTATTACCACGCAGGTCGGATTTTGTCAAGAGAAAACAGTCCTCGCATTTCATGGAGCTGGATCTTATTTGCTGTTCAGTATAGTAAGAAGCTCCTCAAGTCCCTGCTTGATCTCTTCCAGTATTATTTTCTTTCTCGATTCCTCAAATGTATGGTGCAGGTCAAGCTGGCCCTCATTCCGCAAATCTTTCAACCGTTGCTTTGCACCTTTGATGGTAAAATGTTTATCATAGAGAAGTTTCTTGATGAGGATTACTCTGGATACATCTTCCTTCCTGTACCGTCTCCAGCCAACCTTTGTACGCTCTGGTTTCAGAAACTTAAACTGCGATTCCCAGTATCGAAGCACATAGGTCTCAATGCCAAGTGCTTTCGCCACCTCCTGAGGAGTATAGTAAACTTTATCCTTCAAATCCACCTCCCGCAAAACGTTCGTTTCGCTGATTGCAACGATTAATCACTATAATCAATATGTTCAGAAGAACATGCTACCAGTTCTCCCTTTTCAGCTTTCTCATCATGAGGTCATAAACACCTTGTTTTGGTTCTTTCTCATTAAAGAGAATATTGTAAACCTCGGCTGTTATGGGCATAGCAACGTTATATTTTTCTGCAAGCTGCATAACAGATTCTGTTGTTCTCACTCCTTCAGCAACCATTACCATCGTATTAAGTATCTCGTCCAAACTTCGCCCTTTGCCAAGTTCCTCGCCAACATACCTGTTCCTGCTGTGCCTGCTGAATGCCGTTGTTATAAGGTCACCAATCCCTGAAAGACCTGAGAACGTATCCTCCATTGCACCCATTTTCAATCCAAGTCTCTTTGTCTCCGCAAGTCCTCTCGTGATCAACGCAGCTTTTGTGTTCTCTCCCAAACCCAATCCATCACAGATACCGCTTGCAATCGCAACAACATTCTTAACAGCACCACCCAGTTCAACACCAATAATATCAGGATTTGTGTAAACGCGGAAAGACGGTGTCGAAAATACCTTCTGAACTGCTTCAGCAACAGATTCAAAACGGCATGCTGATACAACGGTCGTCGGAATTTTCCTCACAACTTCATGCGCAATACTGGGTCCCGAAAGCACCACCGTTTTCCCCTTGAACGTATCGGGAAGATTATCTTCAATCACCTCTGACATCCTTTTCAGCGTATCCTTTTCTATACCCTTCACAACACTTACAATGAATGCATGATGCTGGATATCCTTGCCGGCAAGCTCGGCTACAGATCTAAGGAGATGTGATGGAACCGCAAAAACAATCATATCTTTTTCAGCGATTGCTTCTGGCAACGAAGATGTTGCGCGCATATTCCGGGGAAACAAGAAACCGGGCAGAAACTTCTTATTTTCTCCATCGCGTTTCAGTGCTTCTGCTTGTTCAGGAAAGAACTCCCATAATACCACATCAAATTCCTTCTCGGCAAGCAGCAGTCCAAGTGTGGTCCCCCAGTTTCCAGCGCCCAGCAGTGCAATCTTCATAATCGTTCTCCTTGTGATCTATTCCGTCTGTTTTTCAACTTTTTTTCGCCGTTTTCCCTTCCTTCCGAGTCAGTATTTCCTCCTCACCGAAACTGAATTTCCTCTCCTTTCCGGTAAACAATCGCCTTATATTTAAGCGGTGCAACACCATCACCAGAATGCTCATAAGGATGGTAAAGAGTTCCAGAAAGAAATCATACTCATCGCGGACAACAAATTTGCTGAAGTAGATAAAGAAAGGGAGTGCAACAGCTGCCGCAAGTGAACCAAGTGAAATGTAACGTGATACGGAAACAATGATGAGCCATACCACAAAAGCGAATAGTGCAGAAAAGGGAGCAAGACCAATAAAAATACCTAATCCGGTTGCAACACCTTTCCCGCCTTTGCACTTTAAAAACGGTGTAAACATATGCCCGAGCATTGCAGCAATACCTGCAACAAGAGCGTAATGATAGCCAAAAATCATCTTAAACACAAGAACGGGTACCAACCCCTTTGCCACATCGAAAAACAGGACTGTGATACCTTCAACTTTCCCAACAGATCTAAAAACATTTGAAAAACCAATGTTACCGCTCCCCACCCTCTGAATATTCACCCCTCGCAGTTTTGATACAAGAAACCCGAACGGGATTGCTCCGAGGGAAAAACCACATAGAAAAGAAATTACATATCCCATTTTTCTCTATACCTTAATTGTCATGCTGGTTTTTGAATCTCCAATGTTACTTTTTTTTCGTGCTGGAAGATCCCTTCTTAACGGAGTCATTCTTTTCATGTCTTTTTGCTCCCCTTCCCCTTTTTTGGAACTTCATCACCAGAGGAATTCCCTGCAGCGAAAAATGTTCTCTCACTTTTTTCTCGAGGTACCTCTGATATTGCCTTGTTATGTCATCAGGATGACTTGTATACACAACAAGGCAGGGCGGATTCCGGGAAACCTGTCTGCATCCATAGATATAAACTTTCTTCTTTCCAACCCGCTTGGGCGCAGAACGATGAACGGCATTCGCGATGAGTTCATTCAGTGCCTGATTGTCCATCTGCAGTGAACTTCTCGTATGTGCATCCAGCGCGATGCGGAGAGCATCAAAAACACCATCACCATTCTTTGCAGAAATCGGAACAGTAAGCACAGAAGGTATGTACACCAAGGCATTTTGAAAATAGTGCAGAGCATCATTCCACAA
The DNA here is from genome assembly GCA_965369615.1 of uncultured bacterium. Classification (GTDB taxonomy): domain Bacteria; phylum Hydrothermota; class E44-bin80; order E44-bin80; family E44-bin80; genus SOKD01. The sequence goes on from CBDUQV010000036.1 coordinate 12,571, forward strand.
TTTCCTTGGAACAAGGTCCATCTTGTTCAGAAGGATAATAATCGTCCCGGCAGACCTTCCTGCAAGTGCTATGAGCCGCTTGTCCTGTCTCGTGATATCGACGGAACCATCAACCATCACGAGAGCAATATCGCATTCAAGCAGGCTGCTGATTGCACGCTTTATGGTGTAATATTCAAGGTCAGTTGTAATTCTGGGTTTTCTCCGTATTCCTGCGGTATCAATGATGGTCAACTGCTCTCCCTCAAATTCAATTTCTGTGTCAATCGCATCTCTCGTTGTTCCCGGTTTCTCATCAACAATTACCCTTTCTTCATTTATGATTCTATTGAAGAAAGACGATTTCCCCACATTTGGTCTCCCTATTATTGCAAGCTTTGTCCTATCATTCTCTTTCCATGACTGCTCTTCCGGAATCAGGGCAATAATTTCATCAAGCAGATCGGCAACACCCCGTCCATGAATGCTGGAAACAGGAAAGACTTTCTTAAAACCCAGCCCGTAAAAATCGACCATTTCCTGTTCACGCTTCAGATTGTCAACTTTGTTCACCACGAGAATAACAATCTTCCCGTTCTTGCGCAGCGATTCAGCAATTTCTCTGTCCAGTGGTGTCAGCCCCTCACGCTCATTCACGGTAAAGAGAATGATATGTCCATCCTCGATCGCAAGATCGACCTGTTGTGC
>CBDUQV010000037.1:0-12950 GCA_965369615.1 uncultured bacterium
CAAAAGGAGAACTGACTTTTGCTCGTTAAGAAAAAATTTGACAAAAGAGCACTCTTGTGCTATCTTTTCATTCACAATGAGTTTATCATATGGTGGAGACAACGAATAGTGAAAAAACGGATTAAGAACTTCTGGATTACCTACAGGAAATTCATCCTCATATGGCTTATTATCGGACTTTTTATCATTATCAGTGCCTCACTGGGATTTGATAAAAAGATCATAGCTCTTGTGGTTATCCTTGTTGGTTTTCTCACCCAGGCATTCACCGGGCTTATTGGCATGATCGGTGCAATACCGACAATTGGGCCATTGGTTGCGCGGATTATTACCCTTCCCCTTTTTCTTCTGCTCAACGCCTTTGCATATTTCTTCACCTTTATTGCACTTCGAATGGGATTTAAAAGGGACATTGTCCGCGCTCGAATCATCGTCACAGCTTTTATGGTCGGTATCGTTATCGGTTTCATTCTTGGGAGGATATTTTGAAAAAATGCATAGACTTATTCCTTTTACTCCTTCTTCTTGCTTCCATGCTTCATTCACAGGAGTTTGGGAAGAACAAAATCCAGTACAAAAACTTCAATTGGAAACATATTAAAACCCCTCATTTCACCATTTACTACTATCAAGGTGAAGAAGAGCTTGTGAGGTTTGCGGCGCAGGTTGCAGAAGATTCCTATTACCAGCTCAAAGAGGATCTTAACCATAATTTCAAAAGACGCATGCCTCTCATACTATACAATTCTCATAATGATTTCGAGCAAACCAATGTTACAACAGAACTCATTGAAGAATCGGTGGGCGGATTCACCGAGCTATTTAAGAACAGAATGGTAGTACCTTTCGAAGGTTCGTATGAGCAATTCAGACATGTTATAAACCATGAGCTTGTTCATGCATTTCAATTCGATATCCTCTTCGGCTCAAATTTTGGAAGTATAATGCAGGCTGAATTGCTTATGTCCATTCCGCTCTGGGTTTTTGAAGGTCTTGCTGAATTTGAATCATTGAATTGGGATTCGGATTCAGAGGGTTACTTGCGGGATGCTGTCATCAACAATCAGTTACTTCCCATCCAGACACTCAACTATACAACTGGATACTCATCATACAAGCAGGGACAATCCATTTATCAATTTATAAGTGAAACCTACGGGCGCAAGAAAATCGGGGAACTCCTGCATACGATAAAACAGAAGAAGGATTTCGAGAAAGCGCTCAAAATGACACTTGGTTTATCAACAGAACAGTTGAACAGAGAATGGACCAAATCGCTCAAAAAGAAGTACTGGCCACTCATTGATAAAAAAGATGAACTGGAAGTGATTGCACGAAAACTAACAGATCACAGAAAAACACAGAATGCCTATAATGTGAGCCCGTCCATTTCTCCTGATGGAACCAAAGTTGCTTTTATCAGTAATAAAGCACAATATTTTGAACTCCTGATAATGTCAACGCTTGACGGTAAAATTATAAAGAAAGTGGCGCGAGCTACCAAATCTGCTACCTTTGAATCCTTGCACATCCTGAGACCCGGCATATCATGGTCTTCAGATGGTTCAGCCATTGCTTTTTCTGCAAAAGCAGGAAAAGATGACGTAATCTATATAATGGCAGTCGAACATGCTGCAATTCTCACCACCTTGAAACCGGAATGTGATGCTGTTTACTCACCACATTTCTCACCCGATGGCAACTCCGTCGTTTTTGCTGGAGTAAAAGATGGTATGTCGGATATCTACATTATTTCCATCGAAACGAAAGAAACAAAACAACTCATGGCAGATGTATACGATGACAGGGACCCGATCTTCTCACCAGAAGGAGATTACATTGTCTTCTCTTCAGACAGAGAGAATGAATCAGACTCCATCTGGCATTACGGGAATTATGCACTGTTCAGGATGAACAGTAATGGTGAAAACGTGGAGCAGATTTCAGAAAGGGAATCGTATATCGGCACTCCTACGTTTTCCCATGATGGCAGAAAAGTTGTTTTTGTCTCCGACAGAGAGGGTGTCAATAATCTGTATGTACTTGAAATTGACAGTTTGAATATGTATCGTATCACTGACGTATTTGGTAATGTTTCCTCTCCAACACTTTCACAGAATGACCAAAAACTTGCCTTTGCCGGCTATGAACAGGGTGGCTGGGATATCTACATCATACGCGATCCTTTTGAATACCCCATGGAAGAACCATCAGAAAGGGTTGACCACCATACTCGATACACGGTAGTTAAGATGGATTATGAACTTGAAAATGAGGAAAAAGCAGGCTTAAAATTCTCGACTGACTGGGCAGGTGGCTACCTTGTCTTTTCAAACGCCTATGGATTCCAGAGTCTTATGTCAGTGGCTATCAGTGATATTCTTGGAAATAACAGAATTTACTTTGCTTTTGATCTGTATTCAAGAGATTTACTCAATTCAAATTTTCAATTAGTATACTGGTATCTCCCAAAACGATGGGATCTCGGCGCTGCACTGTACCAGGAAAAAAATTATTATTTGATCTTTCCTATTGACCCGAACGATGATATTGAATTCAGAGAAGAGACGTTGCGTGGCATCAGTCTACTTCTCAGGCTTCCTATTGATAAATACCAAAGATTCGACATTGGTGCAGATGCATTCAGTATACAATTGTACTCAGAGTGGCTCAATGAAAACATGGAGATCATAAAGAAAACCCATGAACCCTATTACCTCCTTGTCCCAACCGTAAGTTGGATAAGGGATACTGCATTATGGGGCTATACCGGTCCTATTAATGGTGAGCGCTGGAAATTCTCATTCGCAAAATCCATACCACAGGTTGCGAAAAATTCTTACGATTATGCATTTGTGTATGGAGATTTAAGAAATTATTTTAGGATCGTTCAGGACTACTCCTTTGCGACAAGATTGTACGGATTCAGTTCATGGGGAAAGGATGCTCTTCACTTCCCCCTCGGTGGCGGTGAAAATATCCGCGGTTATGATTATTACAGTTTCTATGGGAGAAAAGCTGGCTTTGTTAATTTCGAACTGCGGTACCCATTCATTGATAGGTTTAAGGTCCGATTTCCGCTTCCTCTTGATATTCAGGGAATACGAGGTGTTGCTTTCTGCGATATCGGTGGCGTTACTGATGAAATAAAACAATTCAGGACCGCTGTAAAATCAGATGGAGGGGTAAAGCTTGAGGACCTGAAGGTTGGTTTTGGTACGGGGATAAGAATGAATCTTGGCATTGCTATTCTCAAGTACGATATAGCATGGCATACAAATCTTGAAAGCGTATCGCGAATGCACATGCACTTTTCCCTCGGGAGCGAATTTTAGCAGCGTCCTATCACTAATCAACTGGTTTTCCCACGCAAAAGATAAGAATGGTTTGCTTCACAGAAATCTTTGACAGAAAATGGTTCTTCTTTTTTCTTGTTTCAGTCGTCTTTTCACTACTGACGCTTCTTTTTTTACCTGCAATCCTACAACGCTTTTCTTTCGCTTCCCATGTAACCTTCCAATACTACGTTCGGCAACTCATGTTCATCATTCCCTTCCTCCCCATTGGACTCTTTCTGTTCTCCATCATTTCTCTTCGTAAATTCCTTGATTATTCCCGAATAATCAACAACTCAAGTACACGATCCTTTCTTCTTTTGGTCTTTTTTCTGTCTCTTGTTGCCACCAATCTTATTTCGTACTTCTTCTACAATCATAGTCCCCAAGGCGATGCAGTCGTAACAACCTTTCAGGCTAAAATCTTCGCGGGAGGTTATCTGTGGGTTCAACCTCCACAATTTCCTCAATTCTTTCTCAAGGAAATGATTGTCCACAGCGAACGGTGGTTCAGCATGGTCCAGCATGGACATTCCTTCCTGCTCACTCCTTTCTTGCTTCTTCGAATACCATGGTTCCTCGGACCATTGCTTGGTTCGTGTTCTCTTCTACTCTTTTTTTTCTTCATGAGGGAATGCACAGACGAAAGGAGCGCACGCGAAGGAACACTGCTCCTGCTGCTCTCGCCAATTTTCCTTCTCATCTCCGCTTCGTATCTTAATCAAAATTCCAGTTTTTTTCTCATCCTTCTCGGGCTCCTCTTTTTCAGCCTGAGCATAAAACGCAGCAATCACCTTTTCCCTTTCCTCTCCGGTCTTTTTTGTGGACTGGCATTCTTTTCAAGAACAACTGTTGTCGTATTTGTATTACCAATGATAGTAATGATGGTGCTTACCAAAAGAAAGAAAGCCGGCCAAACCATTATCTTCTTCCTTGCCGGCTTAATCCCTGCCCTCAGCATACAATTCTTCCACAATCTTATCTACACCGGAAACATATTCCAATTTGGCTACGCTCTCCATGGAGACCACCAACTGCATCGCTTAGGTTTCGGAATGGGAATAGGAGAATCTACCTATGGGATTGCCGGACATACACCAGTAAAAGCGATTATCAACCTGTGTTATAACGCCTTTTCATTTTCACTGCACTTGTTTGGTTGGCCGCTCATCTCGCTCTTCTTCATTCCTTTTGCTTTCTTGCGCAGAAAAAGAACTCTGTGGGACATTTTTGCAATCACCGTGATTGTCTTTGCCATTATATTTTTTGCATTCTACTGGTTCCACGGAATCAGTCCCATGGGTGCAAAGTACTACTATGGGATTTTACCGCTGCTTATTCTTCTCACCGTAAGGGGAATCAAGAAAACAGCTGTAAGACCGCTGGTATCCATCCTGGTTATTTTCAATATTGCATGCTATATTCCTTACAGTCTCCGTATCTTTCATCAGGAATGGGGAACCAATAATCGCTGTTACCACGAAATCAAAAAAATGTCCGTTCACCATGCTCTGGTTTTTATTCAAAACCTGCCGGGATCCAATGAATACGAAATAACAATCAATAGACATAATTACCTCTCCGTGGCATTCAGGAATGAACCAATCCTGAAGCAGGGCACAATAATCTATGCAAGGGACCTCGGAGAAACGCAAAACATGCAGCTTATGCGGGAATTCAGAAAACGGAAACCATATATATTTAAGTACTACGCAGGTGGAAGAACCTGGAGATTACAACCCTTTGTTAATCATACTGCGGAGACAGAAACGAAGTGATACTGAACCGTTTTAAAGGTTGACAAATACTTTATTTCTCACTATAATTCATCCTGCTTTTAGGAACAACTATGAAACAACACAATGGTAATCTGCATAAAAGGAGGTTTTCCCGTGAAGGATTTCAAGAATGAACCATATACAGATTTCTCAAAACCCGAGAATCAAAAGAAAATGCTGGATGCCTTGATGAAGGCAGAATCTGAATTAGGGAAGGAGTACCCGATTATTATCGGTTCAGATGAGATCATGCTCGATAATAAGTTTAGATCATACAATCCTGCTGAGAAGGACCAGATAATCGGAATATTTCAGAAAGCTGACAGGGAAACAGGCAAAAAAGCAATGAAAAAGGCATTGGACTGTTTCAAATCATGGAGATTTGTACCGCCTGAGGAAAGAGCGGAATTCCTCTTTAATGCTGCTGAGATAATGCGAAAACGAAGATTCGAAATAAACGCCTGGGAAATACTCGAGGTAGGAAAAGCATGGCTCGAGGCAGATGCTGATGTTGCGGAAGCAATCGATTTTCTTGATTTTTACGGACGGGAGATGCTCCGATACGCCAAAGAGCAACCAATTGTTCAGATACCTGGTGAAAAATCAGAGCTTTTTTATATCCCTCTCGGAGTCGGCGTTGTTATTCCCCCGTGGAACTTTCCCATGGCAATCCTCTGTGGTATGACTTCTGCTGCCCTCGTTACCGGCAATACCGTGATCTTGAAACCGTCAAGTGATTCTCCAAAAATCGCTCATCTCTTTATGGAAATCATCAAAGAAGCAGGAGTTCCCCCTGGTATAGTCAACCTTGTTACCGGTAGGGGTAGTGTTGTTGGTGATTACCTCGTAAAACATCCCAAAACACGATTTATCTCTTTCACGGGTTCGAGGGAAGTAGGTTTAAGAATTGTCGAGCAAGCGGCAATAGCCCGTGAGGGACAAAAGTGGATCAAACGTGTCGTTGCGGAAATGGGTGGCAAAGATGCAATTGTGGTGGACAATGAAGTAAACATTGATGTTGCTGCTGAAGGGACGGTTAATGCTGCATTCGGCTTTCAAGGTCAAAAATGCTCTGCCTGTTCACGGGCAATTGTCCATGCAGATATTTATGACAAATTTCTCAGCAAGATTGTTGAAAAAACCAAAAATCTCACCATTGGCCCCACAAAACACTATGAGAATTATATGGGTGCTGTTATAAATGAAAATGCGTATAACTCAATTCTCTCATATATTGAGAAGGGCAAAAAAGAAGGGGGCAAACTTCTTACCGGCGGTGAACCCGCAGAAGGGAATGGGTATTTCATAAAAGCAACCGTAATAGCAGATGTAAAACCCGGAGATACGATCGAACAGGAAGAAATATTCGGTCCTGTTCTCGCTGTTATAAAGGCAAAGAATTTCGATGAAGCATTAGAGATAGCAAACGATACGGATTACGGTTTAACCGGCGCTGCATACACGCAGAGCAGGGAAAAAATCGATACGGCAAAACGTCTCTTCCATTGCGGAAACCTTTACATCAACAGAAAGTGTACCGGCGCATTTGTAGGTGTGCATCCATTTGGTGGATTTAATATGTCTGGAACTGACAGTAAGGCAGGTGGAAGGGACTACCTGCTCCTCTTCCTTCAGGCAAAGTCAGTTTCAGAAAAGATCAGTTAAGGAGTGCTTCGGGAGTAGCCGAGATTCTTGCTTTTGCACTCCAATCATATCAATAATGCCAGAAAGCATCAAAAAAGGGACTTTTTTAAACCTGGTTGCATACGGTCTTTCCGGTATCTTCCTGTTCATTTTTAAAATTATTGCAGCCCGGAGTCTGGGAAAAGAAGCCTTCGGTATTATCAGTGTATTTCTTGCTTCTATCTGGATTATTTCACGCCTGCTCACCACCGGCATCAAGGATGGCGCTACTCGATACATCTCCCTTCACGAAGCAACAAAAGACAGGAAGGGAATGTCCCGTGTTTTTCTTGAAAATTTGAAGTATACCATTATTGTCATTCTATTCTTTCTGCTTCTTTCACTGAGTCTTTTTAAGATACTCACCCTACAGCTTTTTTCAGGATTTTTTACACTTTACATTCTCTTTGTTCTCAGTTGTATTCTTTATTTCATGCTTTTTTTCCTGCGAGGAGTTTTGCAAGGTTTACGCGAACTGAAAGATAGCGCTATCTCGGTTATTGTTGAATACCTTACCATGCTTCTTGCATTGGTCGTCTTCTTTTCCTTCATAAAGGATGTCAGGTTTGCTGCTTTGAGTATTCTCCTTGCACCACTCTGTTCGCTACTGTATATAATCTCAACGATCAGTAAACACAGAAAGCGATTCTCAAACCAGGCATCGCAAGTCCCCACCACAAAAACACTGCTCTCGTTTGTCATTCCAACAAGTTTTGTCAACTTCTCCAGCGGATTCATAACGCAACTTGGTCCTCCCTTTATTAAAATCGTCGGCAGTTTCAGCCTTGCCGGTGTTTTTACTGCCTCCCTTGATATTTTCAAAGCAGCAAGAACTGCGTTCACGGCTCTCTTTATCAGCATCTTTCCCCATCTCTCAAGACAGGAAGCTCTGAAAAACAAGGAACGGTTACATGTTATGATCCGCGACGGGCTCATCTTTGTCTCAACCGTTTCGGTCATAATGGTTATCGTTTCTATAACATTCGGACAGCGAATGGTGGAATTTTTCTACGGGGAAAAGTTCGTTATAGCAAAAATACATCTCTTTCTCATGTCGCTTTTCACCAGTTTCTTCCTGTTTTCGGAACTCTTTAACAGGATTCTTCTGGCAAAATCCATGCTCAAAGCGCTCAGTTTCTCCTGGGCCTGTGCCATTATGATACTCATCGGGCTTCTATTTTTACCCTGTTCACCGCTTATCAGAGCAGAAGTTGCACTTTTAGGAGCTGCGATCACTGCATTCTGCGGAATGGTTATCTCCCTCCTGGTTTCAAAAACATCCAAAGATGCATAAACTCAAAACGCTCATTCTCTACCATAGGCGGCTCCATCCTTCACTTGAACCACCTGACATCTACAAGCTCCTCTTTCAAGCTACCATGGGACCCGCGCACATACTCGATGATACAGAGTACGCTTTTTTATCCCTGAGAAGGGAATGCGATGATCTCGGTCAATATCCAAACACCGACGAAACATTGATCGAAACGGTAAGCAGGAAAGCCGATGTTATCAGGATTAATCTTCGACCATTTAAGAGAGAATCAAACAACATTGATCTGCTCTTCGATTGCATGCTACAGTCAGCCATCCATTTTTCTCCCAGTGAGGAAAGACTCAGAGCAGTCTGGAAGGAATTCACACTGCTCACCCGGTATGGTGACCTGGATTTTGATTTCCATGAAGTTGCAACACTCGATAGCACATTACTCAACAACGGATTTGTACCAATGAGCCACTCGGATAGTTATACCGCAAAAGAGCAACCCTCGTACAGAATCGTGCTCGCACATCTCTTCAAACAATCTTTCTGTACCGGGAAAAGGTAGTTTTCAATGTGCCAGGAAACTTTTTTTGCTTGATTTTTGAATGCCATTCTGCTATTACTACTTAATATGCAAATAAAAAAGCAAAAACACAACAAGGACAGCATGTATTCAATTGGCATTGTTGTCAATCCTGCAAAACCTCTGACCAGGGAAATTCTTCCTAAAGCAGTCGAATGGCTACAGAAGAAGAATGTGCATGTTCTTGTGGTAAAGGAGAAAGAGCTTTCCTATATCGACCCTTCGCTGTTTATCTCGCCAGAAGCACTCAATCTCAAATCTGATTTTGTCATTGCCATGGGCGGTGATGGAACACTCCTCAGAGCGGCACGGTACATAAAGGAAAGCAGAATTCCCCTTATAGGAGTGAATCTGGGAAGTCTCGGATTCCTTACAGAAATAGTTATCGATGAGCTTTACCCGTCCCTTGAGAAAATTCTCTCCGGGAATTATAGAATAGAAGAGCGAATTGTACTCTCTTCCACCTTCCCTACTGGCAAAACATTCAACGCACTCAATGACATTGTGCTCCATATGGGTACTTCCGGAAGGATCATAGGTATTGAAATTGAAATTAATGGAAATCCTCTTGCAAAATTTTCAGCTGACGGTCTTATTATTTCAACACCCACTGGCTCAACAGCGTACTCTCTCGCGGCTGGCGGTCCCATTCTCCATCATGGAGTTGAAGCCCAAATCCTTACACCCATCTGCCCTCATACCCTTGGCTTAAGATCAATGGTATTCTCGATAGACGAAAAAATTTCCATTCGGCTTGTGAAGGGAAAAGGTATCTTTGTGGTCGACGGACAAATTACTGTTGAGGTAAATGAAACGTTTAGTTTCACCGTCACAAAAGCAGATTATAAAATACTGCTCGTCAGAGCAACACAAAGGGATTTCTACGAAATCCTGAGAACGAAATTGAACTGGGGAGGGATGTAGTGCTCCGCGAGCTTCATATCTCAAACTTCGCATTGATAGAAAAACTGACCGTTCCATTCGACCATAAGCTCAATGTACTTACGGGCGAAACAGGTGCAGGAAAATCAATTCTTATAGAAGCTCTGAGTCTCGTTCTTGGTGAGCGTGCAGACACCAGCACTATCAGGTCTGGTGCAAAAAGCTCCAGCGTTGAAGCTCTCTTTGATATAAGAAAAAATGGAAAACTGAAAAAAATCCTCTCTGAACTCTGCATAGAGCCGGAAAACAACCAGATTATTCTCAGAAGAACGCTTTTTCATGATTCAGGGAGTAGAAGCTTCATCAACGACAAGCCAGTTACTCTGAAAGTAATGAAAAGAATTGGAGATGTTCTTGTGGACATCCATGGGCAACATGAGCACCAAACCCTTTTAAAAAGTTATACCCACATAAACTACCTTGATGCTTTTCTTAAACTGGTAAAAGAGCGAGATATGGTGAGGAAACTCTTTAACACCCTTCAGGAAAAGAGAAAAATACTTGAAGAGAGAAAAAAGAAAATTGCAGATCTGAAGGAAAAAGAAGAACTGTACCGGTTCCAGATAAAGGAAATTGATAAGGCGCAACTCACCGTGAAAGAAGATATGGAATTAGAGCAAAGACAGCGCATTCTCGAAAATGCTGAAAACCTCATCAGGACAGTAAAAGAATCATACGAATGTCTGTACGAAAAAGAAGGTTCAGTAGTTGAAATTCTCAACAGGATAAAAACATCGATTGATGCGCTCTGCGAAATAGACACATCATTGCATGGGGGACGCGAAGAACTCAAAACAGCGCTCTTCAGCATAGAGGAAGCAGCACATATCTTCTCTCAGTACCTGCAAAAAATGGAATATGATCCACAGGAGCTTGAACTCGTTACGGAAAGACTTGATTCCATTAATACGTTGAAAATGAAATATGGTACGTGCATCACTGATATTCTGTTTTACCGAGATGAAAAGAAACGTCAGATCAAAGAACTCGAAGAGACAGAAATAAAAACAGACAAACTTGAAGAAGAAATCAAGCAGCATGCAACAGAACTCGCAGCTGCCGCTTATAAACTTTCCGAAGAAAGGATGAAACGAAAAAAAGAACTCGAAAAAAAGGTAGATAATGAGCTCAAAGACCTGGGAATGGAGTCCAGCACTTTTACCATCGGCATAAAGCGCACAACAGTTAAGGACGGCATCCCCTTCCCCGATGGTAATATATACCGGATACATGAAAATGGAATAGACCGGGTTGAGTTTTTAATCTCCACCAATCCTGGAGAACCATGCCTGGAACTCAAGAAAATAGCGTCCGGTGGCGAGCTTTCAAGAATCATGCTTGCGTTAAAATCTATACTTGCTTCACTTGACGATGTTTATTGCATGATCTTCGACGAAGTGGATGCCGGCATTGGAGGTGCTGTTGCAGAAGAAGTCGGTAACAAAATGAAACAGGTAAGCACAGAACGACAGGTAATTACTATTACCCACCTTCATCAAATAGCAGCAAAAGCTGACATGCATGTAAAAATTGAAAAGAAGAAAAAGAACGCGCGTGCAATCACCTCCGCAAAGGTACTCTCCAAGGAAGAGAGGATAGAAGAAGTTGCTCGGCTCATCAGTGGCGAGAAACTTACCTGCACAGCGCTGGAACATGCGCGAGCACTCCTTAAAAAAGAGGATGACAAAAACTCATGAAAGCGAGAACAGCATGCACGGTTGCTTTCATTCTCCTTCTCTCCATCAACTGCTGGAATCCTTTTGCTCCTCAGGAGGGAGCAGTTCAGAAAACGAATGCCATTTCTCTTAAAGATCCGCTCAATGTTCTCAATAGAATTGCTCTATCATACCAGAATAGAGATATTGACCTCTACAAGTCAACTTTAGATTCAACGAATTTTGTTTTTATTTTTGACCCCAAAGACGAGGGACTGGAAGAGTATCTTGAACAACTTGGTATCACCAATTATTCCTGGGGGTACACGGAAGAGTTTCTTTCAACGAAATCCATTTTTGAGAACATGGCAGAGAAGAACATCGTTATTATCCCAGTTTTCAGCGCTGGATATGAGCAACAGTACGGGGATACACTTATTATTATCGTCAGAGCTTACAATTTCGAACCGCCGGTGATTGAAGGAGAAATCATCGAAGGAACGGTCCACTTCTGGGTCAAAAAATCAAGTGATGGATTGTGGAGAATTATACGTTGGTATGATTTTGTACGGTAGATAGCTTTCTAACTGCGTCTGAAAAATCCCCTTTTTTTCTTTATTGTTGGTTTCACTATTTTTTTGGACTCTTCCTTCTTTTCAACTTTCTTTGCCGGTTCTTTAAGTTTTACGAGTCCAGATGAAACAAGTCCGTAAAAGATCTTCGCTGTATTGAATTCTGTCATCTTTGAAAGTTGTGCAATCTCCCGAATGGATTTTTCTCCTGTAATAAGCGAGAGTATCTTCCATTCATCTGGCGACAAATTAATCTCTTCTGAACTTACATCAGGATCTTCAACAAAATCAACGATCAGGTTAACCGATGGGATGAGCCTTTCCAACCTTTTCCATTCATCGATTTGCTTTGCAGCATCCAGAATAAGATTTTGTATGGGAACATCCATTATTTTCTCAGGTGCTCGTTTTTCCGGAGAAAACATAAACTTCCCTTTTGACCATCTTAGTATATGATGTGTTGACTCTTCACCTATTCTATCCTTTGTTCTTGCATAAATCACTCTGCCGCTTTCAAAGTACAATTCTCCTCTGTCACCTTCCGTTTCAATCTCAAGAGCGCCGTTCTTCTTACCAAGATGGATTAACTGTAAAACATCTGTCAAATCAAAATCCTCCAAGTTCCCCTGTAGAGCCAACACTACCTCCTTTTCTTACATCTTGCAAGGAAAAATTCAATTTTCGTTCAGCACACCCATAGTAAAAAATTTTTCGTGCCGCTTGCTGACGAGTGTTTTGGCTTCAATCTCTTCTGTTTCCCTGAGAAATGTATCGATTGCATCAGCAACAAGCGCAGCTGCACCTTCTGGATCCCGATGTGCCCCGCCCGGAGGCTCAGGAATAATAGCGTCAATAACCTTAAACTCATAAAGATCCTTTGCTGTCAACTTGAGCGCCTCGGCAGCCTGCGGAGACTTTGCTGCATCCCTCCACAGTATTGAAGCACATCCTTCCGGTGAAATAACGGAATAAAACGCATTCTCCATTATGAGTATTCTATCTGCAATTGCAATCGCCAGTGCCCCCCCACTTCCACCTTCACCAATAATAAAGGTAATAATGGGTACCGGTAAGAGAGCAATCTCTTTTAAGTTACTCGCAATCGCCTCTGCCTGTCCCCTATCTTCTGCTACAATAC
>CBDUQV010000038.1:0-12574 GCA_965369615.1 uncultured bacterium
CTTGCCACATATTAATAATCCCAGAGTCAGGTTTTTATTTATTATTTAGCGTTTGATTAACGGCGCAACAGCTTTGATAATTCCATAACTCCATCCCCAAAAAACGGAGGGTTTCAAAAATGGGATGCCTGCCTACGCCAAGGCTTCGGCGGGTCTTTGTCCGCCAGAGTTTTAACGTCGGCGGATGTCCCTCATTTTTATTATTTCTGAACCTGATGCCAAAGGCTACAGAACTACTTTGTTGCGCCCATTAAAAACGTAGCGAGACGCCATTCACCATTGATATTTTTCAGCAGGAAGTCTGCGTAACCGCCAGTAGTTTTTGCATCGGGAGGCGCCGTACCAATTCGAGCGAGGAGGTAATCTCCTCTCCATTTGAAAGAAATAAGTAATCCCCAATTCTTCTCAGTGCCTTTCATGAGACTTTCAAAATGGGTTTCATCGCGGGCAAAAACAATATTTTTCCCCGAAACAGTAAATGGCTTTATTGAAATACCTCTAAGAAGAACATACACAGTATCGCTTTTCTGAATAGAAAGAAGCTCAGAAATTCCTATACTTTCAACATCACCTTTCAAATTCTTCAATGAGATGGAATCAAGCAATACCCTTTTCGTTATCCACTTCACAAAATCCTTTATATATTCAGGCAGTCCCTCTTTTGTTTCACTTGAACCAAGATTACTGCTCACAACATATAAGCACCTTTTACATTTATTTGGATACTCTGCTGCTAACTCCTCCAATAAACCAAAAGAATTTTCAACTCCCTTTAGTTTCAGAGATACGAACATTTTGTACCTGTTCATTTTTATTGGCGCCCTCTCCATCCACTTCAGCAAGCTATCGTTAATCTCGGGTTTCTCCTCACGGAGCAATCCCAGCAATGTCCAGTATATGCCCTCTTCCTTTTCCAGGTTTTTCAGCAGTACCTGTGTTTCATAATCTGTCAGGCTATCTTTTAGAACAACAGTTTTGGTAATATCAGCTGATAGATATGAGAACTTTTCCAGTTCACAGGGAGGAAATGAGGGTAAATATTCTTGATATGGTTGACAAACATCTCCGTAAAATTCTCTTCCAATTCTCAACGCAAGATGTTTAAGTATACTTCTTTCTGCGATCTTATTGTATAAACCATGAAGCATCGGGAAGATTTTATCAATTTCATTGTTCCTGTATAACGCTCCAATTAAAGTAAGCGATACCAAATCCAGTTCAAAACCGTCCATTGAATATCGAAGACGTTCTTTGAATAATTCAAAGAAAGCATCTCTGTGATAATCATAATGATTCGAAATGCATCTCAATATATCTCTTACCAATGGTTTCCCTATTTCATACTGATAAGCATGCAAAAGAACTGGTACAAAGAGAGAGTTCGGGTTCTTAAATATTGCATGATAAAGTGCCTTCTTTGTCAGTAGATTTTCCGGATGTTTATCGGTTTCCAGTTCGCTCATTCCTGTAATTCTCCCCAGCGCCTCTTGGTCGCCCCCTATTGCCTTCTCCACCAACTCCTCTATTTCTCTCTGCTTCTTCTCACCTGATATCTTTGCCAAAATGGTAAAGGGAATAGATAGAATTAATAAAAGCAGCAAACCAAACATAACTTTTCTACACATTTTTAGACTCCTCTCTTATAATTGATGTGTCATTCGTACTGCTGTTCATTATATACGAAATTAACTGTACGGTCAAGTGAATTAGTAAATAGAAAACAAATGCTATGTCGTAGAATTTTGAGATATAGTATTTCTCCTGATGAAAATCCTCCTGAATGTGTAGTCAGAAATTCTGTTGATAGCCCGAACAAGTACAAGCATTATAAGAAGCGTGAATAGTATTCTTCCCAACAAAATACCTGTTAATGAAGCACCCATGGCAAGCATCAAAAGCGTATCCTCAATTAAACTGTGCGATAGACCCATGAGACACAACGATAGAAATATATCCCTTTTACTTATCGCTCCAGAGCGAGCCTCATTAATTATGAGTCCCCCACCATAGGATATCCCGAGTGTAAGACCAATAATTGCTAATGGTGCTGCAGCTTTACTCATTCCCAATACCCTCAGTAAAGGATTAAGCAGTTTGTTGAGTCGATCAATTATGCCAAAGTATTTTAGGATTCTTATCAATGATATAAGGACAAAGATAATTATAAAGATCAATCCATAGTTTCTGAGTTGTCCAAGAATCCACAACACAAGCGCGGGATCTTCCTCCCCTGGTTTCCACAATATCAGAGCAGGCAATTGCAAAAGGTGATATGAAAGATAGATGTGATGCAAAATCAATCCCAGAATAAAAGCTGCGCAAATGCGCAAGGTTAGCATGAACCATAACCGGACTCCTGCTTGTTGGGCAATACGTAGTTCTACTGGCAAGGAATGCGCGATCAGTATCATCGTTGTTAGGACAGTTACCTGGGCAATGGTAAATGGCGACTTCGTTGTAAGTGAAAAGAAGACTACCAGGCCTCCATAAATATTGGTAACCATGGCTGTAGCCCAGATGAGTCCTGATTCTCCCGGAAGTCCAACAATTCTCATTACGGGCGACAGAAATCGACCAACAATTTCTATGAGACCTAATTCCTTCAGTATTTTCACGACTATGCTGATTGGAATTATTATTTTAAGAAGGGTAAAAACAGTAAAGAAAACCTCTTTAAGAACACTTCTAACTTCCGTCCCTATTTTTCTCAGTTTCATAGTAATAGGTATTCGGGAAATAAAACAGTCTGCTTAAAATATTCTCAGACCAGGTATCTTCTGGAAATCGTAGTGAAAGGTTGCTGTCATTCCGTTTACCACATTGACAACAAAAACCTTAACGTAGTAATCGCCTTGCACCTTTATCGCATAGTAATTGGCTTCAACCACAAGTGAGGAAGTAATATAACCAAGCGCAGGTGCTTCAAAGAAATTATTTGGTCCCATTATAAAAATTCCTGTGCTCTTATTCCCTTCGTACGGTGATTGATCGCCACTGGTAAAATCAAACACAGCTGTGCTATCATTCAAATAAAAATCCACTGAATCCTTATTCAACTCATTGCAGTCGTACACTGAACAACCGCCTGTTGTTGTCTTTAATCCAAATCCTGCTGGTTCTGTTGGATGACTCCAAACATAGAGATGAACATCAAAAGTAGCCATGAAAGGTCTTGTACTGATTTGTGCAGGTTTTCCTCTCTCATCTCCTCGATATGTTGAAACAAAATATGTTCCTGTTAATCCAGGAATGTCATCATGGTATACTGTTTCATCGTCATTGAGCAGAAAGGTGTCTCCATCAGGAACAATTATTTCATATCCATCTATATTACTCATCTGATCCCAGGAAAGAACAACGCCATCTCCCTCAGTATCCGCGCTTATTTGAATATTTGCAGGAATCGGCAGACTATCCCATATGGCAAATTCCCATATTGGGCTCTGCGTTGTATTGTTATGTTTATCTCGAGCAACTATTTTCCAGTAATAGGTCGTATTATAGGAAAGCAGCCCGGGATCGTAACTTTCTTCGGACTGATTATTGGTAACATAATGCGGAGGAGAAGTTTTTCCAAAATATACATAGTATGTCAGGGTATCACCATCGGGATCACCACCCGTCCACTCTAAAATAGAATTCGGTGGCTGATTTACGGATCCGTTGGAAGGAGAAGGAGATGATGGAACATAGGGCGGATTATTACCAGTGGTGAAATGCCATACGTTCCCTTGCACCTCAACATCATGATTGTCTCTTGAGATGATCTTCCAGTAGTACGTGGTAAAAGTGTCAAGTGTACCTGGATCATACTCCGGTAGCGCTGCATTGCTCGTAGCAAGAGCGGGTGTTGGGTCGGTTCCAAAGTACACATCATAGATGACCGGGTCACCATCTGGATCTCCTCCGATCCACCGCAATTCTTCATTTACAGGTTGCTCAACTGAACCATCCAGTGGCTCGGGATCATGGGGTTTGTACGGCGCCCTGTTATCCGGCCCGGTGGTCTTTCTACATCCAAAGAGCAATATAAGCATACAAAATGGTATTAATTTCTTCCATATCATTATACCCCCTTTGCAAAGTTCCCACATTATAGCATAAAATGGGCTTTATGCAAGCATTTTACGAATAGACCAATCACAGCATTTTTAACACCTTTTCAGCGGTAAGTCAAGCTTGTCTTGTAGAATAAACCGCTTGACAGACGCAATTATTCATTATAATGTAACTCGTTATTTTACTCTCATAATCTATTTGAGGAGTAATGATGAAAAATGGTAATAATGAAACCGCAAAACACGATTTTATAAGAGACCTCATTCGAGAAGACATAAAGGCAAACAAGTATGAAGGACGTGTTCATACACGATTCCCTCCCGAGCCAAATGGTTATCTTCATATTGGACATGCTAAATCATTCTGTCTTAACTTCGGAGTTGCCGAAGAATTTGGTGGTCTGTGCAATCTCAGGTTCGATGATTCGAATCCAGCAAAGGAGAAAAAAGAATTTGTGGATTCTATTAAAAACGATATCAAGTGGCTTGGATATAACTGGGGTGATCGTGAATATTACGCTTCGGACTACTTTGAACAACTTTACGAATGGGCGGTTCAACTCATCAAGGATGGTAAGGCATACATCGACGACCTGAGCGCTGACGAAATACGAGTATACCGTGGCACACTGACAGAGCCCGGAAGAGAAAGTCCGTACCGTAAGCGAAGTATCGAAGAGAATTTGGATCTATTCGCAAAGATGAAAGCGGGTGAATTTCCAGATGGCTCAAAAGTCCTTCGAGCAAAAGTTGACATGGCATCACCGAATATCAACATGCGTGACCCGGTGATGTACCGAATTTTGCACAAACCGCACCATCGCCAGGATGACATGTGGTGCATCTATCCAACATACGACTTTACACACGGTCAATCAGACTCAATCGAGGGAATCACACATTCACTCTGCTCGATTGAATTCGAAGACCATCGTCCATTGTATGATTGGTTCCTTGAACAATTACGCGTTTTCCATCCACAACAAATAGAGTTTGCCCGACTCAATCTCAGTTATACAGTTCTGAGTAAACGTAAACTTATGCAATTGGTTGAAGGTGCTCATGTTAGTGGATGGGATGATCCACGAATGCCAACACTTTCAGGGATGCGAAGGCGCGGTTATCCACCGGAAGCAATTCGAAACTTCTGTAACAGAATCGGCTTAGCCAAACGAGACAGTATAGTTGATATTGCCCTGCTCGAGCACTGTGTTCGTGAAGAACTAAATAAAACCTCGCCTCGGGTGATGGGGATTCTGCATCCACTGCGCGTTATTATTACAAATTATCCTGAAGACCAAGCAGAAGAACTCGATGCAATAAACAATCCAGAAGATGAGGGGATGGGAACAAGAAAAGTACCTTTCTCGCGTGTACTGTACATTGAACGTGATGACTTCCTTGAGGAACCACCCAAAAAATTCTATCGGCTTGCACCTGGACGGGAAGTACGGCTGCGTTATGCCTACTTTATTACATGTGAAAAAGTCATAAAGGACGAAAAGACTACAGAGATCACCGAACTCCACTGTACATACGATCCAAAAACCCGTGGAGGTGATGCTCCCGATGGACGAAAGGTAAAGTCAACCTTACACTGGGTATCAGCTGCACATGCGGTTCCTGTAGAAGTTCGTCTGTACGACCGTCTTTTTGTAAAAGAGAATCCACTCGAAGGCGAAGAAGATCTCTCAACCCATCTGAATCCGAAATCACTTGAAGTACTGACAGATTGCCATGTAGAACCGAGCTTGAAAGATGGAAAACCCGGCAGCAGGTATCAGTTCGAAAGGCTTGGGTACTTCTGCATTGATCCAGATTCAAATGATAAGAAACTCATCTTCAACAGGACGGTGACACTGCGGGACCAATGGGCGAAGATCGAGAAAAGATTAAAATCGGAAACATCATAGCCACGGATCATCACTAAACCTTTCCCTTACTCAACCAAGGCAATTTGGACGCTGATTACGCAGATAGAACCTGTTGGAGATGGAAGCACATCGATAATTGGTGTGCTTCCAATGACGCAAAATTGCGTCTAAAAAAGGCAAAAAATGGTCTTGGTCAGGATGAGCGAGGAAATGGAATTTTTGGCGTTTATCTGCGGTTGCAGTTGCTTGTGGATCAGCGGGAATGGAGGCTGGCTTTATGGCATTTCTAATTCTTATTTCTTAGCCTGATACCATTAGTCCTCCCTGTTTGTCCATTATACTAATTCTTTTTCCCAAATCGTGTACCGTAAATTTTATGGGGGAATTTTCCAAAAGCATGCCGCGGTTGCTTTGTATACTTCGCAACCTCTTCATCAGCATACGATTCGAGCACCTCACCCACGAAAAGTTTCTTATCTCCCGTCACGAAGATATCCCGTACACTGCATTCCATATGGGCAATGCATTCATCTATAGTTGGCACCTTAACTGATCTACCGGGAACAGGAGTTAGTCCCGTTTCTTTGAATTTATCCGTATCTCTTCCAGAGTGATAGCCACAGTAATAAACCGCTTTCTCAAGCTTTTCTGTCGGAATATTGACAACGAATTCCCCTGTAGCTTCTATCAATGAACATGAGTATGATTGTTTCCCTATGGCGCAGGCGACGAGCGGAGGAATCCTTGAGACCGGCATGCAAAAACTCACCGCAATGATATTTGGATTTCCATTCGTATCAGCACAGGTGATCAAGAAATGCCGCATGGGCCACATATATTCAAGATACTCCACATCAACCTTCATGCAAAACGCTCCTTCCCCGATGGAGAATCAAAAAAGGCGGAGAGCTTTTTCCACCTTCCAAATTTGAGTCCAACACTTAGAATAACCGCAATGACTGGATCAACTGAAATTCATAGTTAAATGTTGCGCTTATGGCATTAGTGCTCAGAATATAAACCTTTGCATAGTAATTTCCTTCAACCTTCATAGCATAGTAATCTCCAGAAACGACCGTTGCGCTGGACGAGTAACCTGTTTCCGGTGCGATGAAGAAATTGGTTGTTCCCATATCCAGGATATCTGTAGTTTTATCTCCACTATAAGGTACTTGATCCCCGCTATAGAAATCGAACGTCAGGGAATCGGAATACAGGTAAAAATCAACAACCGATGCATTTCCACCATCGCAAAAATAAACGCTTCCTATTCCCGTTAAGATATCCCACCCATATCCACTTGGATGCCCTGAGCCCATAACGTAAACGACTGCATCTGAGGTGCTTATATGGGGAACATCATTAATTGTTGCTGGATCGCTCAAAGTAGAGTCGTATACTGAGTACAACGAGTACGTCCCTGTTGTCAATGGTGTATCGTCAGTATAACTGGTGTCATTTGCAAAGAGTACTATTACATTGGAATCTGGAGTAATAAGGGTGTAGCCATCAATATTACTTGCCTGATCCCAGGAAAGGATAACACCATTCCCTTCAGCATCAGCCCGAATCGATAAATTCAAGGGCATGGGAGGAGTATTCCCCGTTGTGAAATGCCAGGTACTTCCTTCACTCGAATGATCATGATCATCTTCAGAAATGATCCTCCAGTAATACTGGGTAGTGTAATCAAGAATTCCAGGATCGTAGCTTCTCCCCACCTGATTACTAACAACTAAAGGTGGCGGCGAGTTAGTCCCAAAATAGATATCGTATGTTACCGGGTCATGATCAGGATCCCCTCCGGACCAGCGCAGAACGACATCAAGAGCCTGAGCTGTTGCTCCATTAGAAGGAAATGGGCTATCCGGAACATATGGTGCACTGTTTTCTGGTTCGGTTGT
Organism: uncultured bacterium; assembly: GCA_965369615.1. Taxonomy (GTDB): domain Bacteria; phylum Hydrothermota; class E44-bin80; order E44-bin80; family E44-bin80; genus SOKD01. The sequence goes on from CBDUQV010000038.1 coordinate 7,837, forward strand.
TTTTGTGCAACTTACTAAAACAATTAAGACAGTGAATAAGAAAAAAACCTTCTTTATCATACTACCCCCTTTTCTCAACGAATAGTATTGCTTTGAAATTTCTCTATTGGTAAGCATATCAGCAAAAAATAAGCAGGTCAAGAATTTTTTCTTATTAATCAGCATAACATAACGGCTATGTCTATTTTGTGCAATTTGGTGAGAAAAAATGTATTGACAAGGAAGTTGATTATGGTAAAGTGGAAGTATAAAAAAACCGAAATCCAAAAACCAAAAGCAAGGAGGTATTATGCGAGGTGCGATTTTTACGGTTGTTGCCCTGCTGTTATGTGTGGGGATTCTTTTCACCGCAGAACCGCTCCACATAACCACCCTGGGACTGGACGCTCCACAATTGATGAGTGAGTACGGACATGATCCCGATAATCCCCCTCCCCTTGACAGCCTGTGCCTTGTCTTTGCCGGTGTTGACTATGGAGGAAATTTCAATTCACCGCAGGGATATCCGAATGCAAAGCACATAACAAACGTTTCTGTCGGAAGCTACTTTTTTCCTGTGGTGTTATGGCAGATGGGTGTCTCATGGGATGAGCAATGTGTTTTCTCCTTCTGGGATGACCTGTTCAAGTTCTGGAGTTATCCTGATAGCCATTCTACAAGCACCGGTTTTTATACCGGTAGAACCGGTGTCTGCGCAGATAGCAAGGGTGATCTCCATTTCACCTGGTATCAACGAGGGAATCCAGACGATTATGAGATATTTTACACCCGTGCATTCCTGGATACATCAGCAGGCGTAATTCAGTATACTGTCGATAGACCGGGTGTTATGGTCTCCGAAACCAATGGCGAATTCGATAGGTTCTCATCCATTGCCATTTATGAAGATACGCTGGTTATGATTGTTTGGACAAAGGGTGATCCTCCAAATGCGGTTTGCTATAACTACTCGACGGATGGTGGAGATAACTGGGTTGGTGCTGCATCCGCATATGAGCATGGTGCACCCATGCCCAGCGGGTGGCAACTTCACTGTGTTGCTCCCGATCCAAACACAGGTGATATGTGGGTGACGGTACCCTGGGACTATACCGGTGATGGCAGTCAGGATATCGTTGCCTATCACTGGCATGCGCAGAGTAATACCTGGACCGACGAACTCATAGCAACAGCCACAAGCCTGCATCCGTATGCCGTTCCCGCAGTTGCCGTTGACTACAACAGCGTTCCCCATGTCATTTTTCAGGAGAATCTGGCGGTGGATGGAGGAGTCAATGGTACACTGAGTGGCTGGAACGGGTGCGGTCCCGCAGGAACGCTGTTCTATACACACCGACAGGGTGGTACGTGGCATACCCCGGTTAAGATCATGTTTCCGCGGTATGAGTACTGCAACTATGAGGCTGGATATCCTTCCGTTGGTGTAGCGTCGGATAATACCATCTATTTCACCTGCACCCAGCCGGAGAGCGCATCGAGCGATACCGGCGCCTATCTACCTTTCCATGCCTACTATGGTGAGATCTCTCCCTATACGGGAGCCGTGTCCTATGGTGGCCGGGTGAGTAGTAATGATTCAGCAAATGCAATCTACCCCCAGATCACCTACCATGTGCCCATTGGCGGAGAGGTTCCGCCCGCAATGCAAGGACCCGGTATCACCTGGAGTCAGTTGATCAATGCGGTTCCACCGGCGGATATCTTCTACAACCACTCAGATACCCTTCTCGGGATTGCAGAAGATGAAAAAACCATGCAGCCACAATTTTTGCTTTGCCAGAATCTTCCAAATCCGTTCTCAGATAAGACCGTTATTCGGTTCAGCATAGAGCAAAGAGCAGAGGGCAACCTGACCATCTATAACGTCGCGGGGAGGAAGGTACGAGAGTGGCACCTCGCACCGAGCCATTCGTCTCTCGTTACTGGTCTGGTCTGGGATGGGAAGGATCTGCATGGAGATGATGTGCCCGGTGGCATATATCTGTATACGCTCACGAACGGCACCTATTCAGAGACAAAGAAGCTGATACTCCTGCGATAGTACACTAGAATATTAGAATATCGGAGTATTAGAAAATTATAGGAACAGGCGGGATTGTAATCCCGCCTGTTTGTTTTATTGGTTGTATTTGTTGAATTGGTTTAATTGGTTAACTTCACACATCAGCAGATGAGCGATGCTGTTTTATGTTACATACCTCGGAGCAATTTCAGTTCAGCAATAAACAGTTGCGGATTTTCAGGACTAATAACAATCACATGATCGTCAAAATACAATACAACTGAAAGCCGAAAATCAGTGATGTATGCAGAATATAAACCCAATTTCCTGTTCCAGAACTTCCCGCTGAAAGCAAACATTCCACCATTTCCAAAGGTACGGATCGAGCCCTTTGTAGCGGCTGGGTCATATTCAACTGACAGCAATCCTTTCAGTTCCAATTGCGAATCCCACCCGAATCGTTTAATAAGTATGGATTCCCTGGACAGCACGTATCCCCGAACCATAAAAAAAACTGAGGCAATAAGAATACAGAGAGGCAATCCAACCATGCTCAAATACCAGATATTACCAACCGTTTCTTCTCTGGGACCTGTCAGTAAACCGATGAGCGTAACACCAAGGAGTAGCAAAACTGAAAAAGCTGTTGTTATCTTAAGGAGTATCCCCCAGGGAGCGGAAAAAATTTTATTCATATTGGTCTCTCCCGGTTATACGGAAAGAGCTCTGGTTGCTAAATGCCAGAGCTCTTTCCGTAAATGTTAATCCCAAAGAAACATTCTATTTAGGGGTAGCAGTATCCAATCCCTTTTCCCCTGTCGCTTTCGATCGCGTAGTATAACGTCCATCAAGATCGTACCCGTACCAGAAGCCGAACTCGCCATCAACACTGCCATCAGCGTCCAGAGCTATCCATATCAAGTTATTGCAATATGAAAGGGAAAATCCAAAACCCTGAGCAGGTAGTTCAATCTTTGTCACGTAATTGCCCTCAAAGTCATATGCGTAGAGGTCATCCTCGGAAGCCCAGACAAAGATATAACCATCTGAAGCAGCAATACTTGCATTAAAACTATGCTCATAAAAGTAATCAGATATTTCAAAGCTTTTTACTTCCTTACCCGTTTTGAATTCAAGTGTCCTGAGTTCACCCTCGTGGAGCTCATAAATGTACTTACCATCAGGTGATGCTGCTGGTGAGCTATTATCTGATTCAAAGACAAAGCTCAATTCAAGATCAGCGCTTTCATCAGAAAGATTAATAGAATACAGGTCGTACCCGAAAATTTTCACGTATAACTTCTTGGTCTCTGAATTATAAAAAATCGCTCTCGCATCAAGTCCCACATCATAACTCTTGATGAGATTCCCTTTTTTATCGTACTCGTTGAGCTTACAATAATTTTCATTCCCGCCGTTAATCGCAAAGAAATGATTACCATCGTATGCAATCGAAACATTGTGAAAGTACACAAAATCCTTAAATCGGATCGCACGAACAGCTGTCTTGGGGATCGGCTTTGTTATCTTACCGCATGTGGCTTGAATAGCGACAAGAGCTACAATGATGAGAAAACAACCCTTAATCAGTCTTTTCATATCCATCCTCCTTTTTTATTCTATCTGCTTAACACATTTTATTTAGTTAGTGCGTAACATATCATAGCACATCTGTCAAGAATTTTTTAAGTGACAACATTGGTTAAACAGCTTCTATCGTTGAGGGAGGCTTTCTTGTAATGTTGTACGTTACGCTTACAACACCCTGTATTTCTGTTGTTATTCTCTCCGCAAGCTTATCCAATAGGTCATACGGTAACTGCGTTGGAGAACCTGTTACCGCATCCGTACTCTCCCAGCACCGAACCTCGATCTGCAGTCCGAAATCCCTCTTCCCATCTCTAATCCCAGTAACCCTATCTTCATGAAGGATTGCAAGATACTGAAACGCTCCTGATGAACGTAAAACATCCTCAACTATTTCCGTTGCCTTTCTCACCGTCTCTATTCTCTCAGGGGTTGCTTCACCAATTACCCGTGTTGAAAGAGCGGGACCTGGGAAGGGGGGTCTCGAATAAATCTCTTCAGGAAGTCCAAGGGCTTTTCCAACATTCCTTATTCCAGTTTTTCTTAACTGAATCACCGGCTCTATGACCTTGTAACCAAATTGTTCCTGTGTATCAATGCCCAATTGCTCTAATATGTTGTGCTGTCGTTTAACCCCGGCAATTGTTTCCTCCACATCGGTGTAGTTTGTTCCCTGTAGGAGATACTTCGCACCACTTTCCTTCACTACTCTCCCAAAAACATTCTTATAAAATGTTTGTGTAATAGCTTCCCGTTTCTCTTCCGGATCTGTTATTCCCTTCAGGGCAGCAAAGAATTCCCCCTTTGCATCAACGATCTTTACGGGAACGCCCAGTTTCTCAAACAATGAAACAACATATTGGGCTTCACCTACTCTCATTAAACCATTTTCGATGAAGTATGTTTTCACTCTTTCACCCAATGCCTTGTGACCGAGCATTGTAACTACTGAGGAATCAACACCTCCTGAAAGGGCATTCACCGCCAATCCTCCACCAACAGCTGAGGAGATTTCTTTAACTTTCTCCTCTATGAATAATTCAGTATTTAAGTCTTCAATTTTGATCTCATCAATACCCATTGATTTCCTCCCATTAAAGTAGTTTTTTTTACTCGCTCAGTTTTTTCATTCTCTCAATCCTGTCAGGT
>CBDUQV010000039.1:0-12532 GCA_965369615.1 uncultured bacterium
TAGACAGTAGCATCTTTAATATCACAGAGTGAGTTTAGCGCCCGGGAAACGAGTTCATGTTTTATCGTCGCGTCAAATTCTTTCAAAGAAAATGTTTGCGGTACCAGTGGATTGCTTATCATTCTACGCCTCCTTCCTACAGAGTGTATCCGGTTAACTCGCCGTACTCTCTTATAAGATCATCGAGTTCTTCCTGTTTGGAAGTAATTTCTTGTTCTATGCCATGGGCGAGTTCTCGAAGCAGATCCTTATCTTCCTCTTGTGCCTGGTTAACTCGCTCTTTCAATTTGTACAATTCACTGCTTTGCATAGCTTCAATCTTCATTTTTAGTTTATCATGGAAAGCAATCAGTCTATCATATTCTTTTTCCAGACGAGCACGTTTTTCTTTCAGTGTTTCATTCTTTTTCTTTTCTTCCAGATGAGCCTTTCTCAGGTAACCGCGCAATGTTTCGATATCGTGTTTTTCATATGCTTCCTTGATGTTGATGAAGATTTTGTGGAATTCCCTTTTTTGTTTCTCATCCTTTGCCATATCAGGATGGAATTTGAATGCGAGTTTGCGAAATAGATTTTTCAACTCAATGAGGAATTCTCTGTCATAGGTTTTTACATTATCTTCTGCATCTCTGGATTTGTTATACTCTTCTGACGCCCCGGTTACCTCATCTTCCAGGTCATCCATTCTCTTTCGGTCCTTCGAAAAGAGATTGCTTATTTCCTCTTCAATTTTCCGTTTATCCTCTGCGCTGAGTGTTCTGCCACGGACAAGTTCAATTCTGTGTTTGTATTCTTTTATTTTTAGTTTAATACGGTCAAGCTTTGCATAGAGGACACCAACTTTTGCATTGTATTCGTAATGGAACATTCTAAGAACGATTTCAAGGTCGTGGATTTGAACAGTTATGTCTGCAATTTCCTCTTCAAGTTCCTTCAGGGATTCTTCATAAAATTCAATTTCTTCCTGAATATCATCAAGCAGTAATGCGAGGCTATTTTCATTTCTTTTGTATTTAAGGCGCTCTTCACTCATTTATTTCTCTCAGTAAGGTGTTCCTGTTCCTGTGAAATCGAAAATGTCTTTTTTGATAGGGATTATGATAACATTTTTCCCTCTCGTTTCAAATAACACCGTATCACCTGTCTCGATAGTAAGGAAATCCCTAATAACTTTTGGTATTGCTATCAGGCTTTTTTTGGAGATCCTGATTGGTTTTATTACTCCCTCCAATTACTTACAATATAATTAGTATTACTTTCTATAATATAATACCATTTTTCTTGTTTGTCAAGGGGGAAAAGGTATTTTTTAAAAAAAACTTCATTAGAAAATAGAAAAGCATCCTCCTCCGTCGATCCCCCGTTTTATTTTTATTGTTATTTTAAGTTATTTTAGGTTATATTTTTCTTGACATCTCTGCACTGCTGTGGTAAAAGAGGGCATTATGAAAAAACGGATCATGAATACCAGAGAGCTTTCTGCCTATCTTGGTATTAATGAGAAGAAGGTGTATACGCTCATAACAGAAAAAAAGCTTCCCGCCACAAAGATAACAGGGAAATGGATTTTTTTGAAAGAGATGGTGGATGCGTGGCTTGAGCAAAGCGTCGAAGGGAGGACTGCTCTTTCATGGTCAGAGGATGTTATGCTCATGACAGGAAGCGATGACCTGCTGTTTTCGGAGTTGGGCAGCATGCTTCATAAGCAGGATAAGCGCCTTATCCCCTTTTATGGAAAAACAGGGAGTCTTGGCGGTTTAGCGGTTCTGAAAAAGGGCAATGCGCATATTTCAGCTGCGCATCTGTTGGATGAAGAGAGCGGGGAATACAATGTGCCGTTTATAGATTCCCATCTTGGGGGGTGTCATGTGGTGATGGTGCATTTTGCTATTCGGGAACAGGGCATATTCGTGAAAAAGGGAAATCCAAAGCATATTGAATCGGTAGAAACAATTGCAAAGAAGAGGGTTGCATGCATTAACAGGCAAAAAGGCTCAGGCACGAGAAAGCTGTTTGATATGATATTGAAAAAGGCGGGCATACCGCAAAATTCCATCAAGGGTTATGGCAAAGAGGTGACCACCCATCTTGAGATTGGGCTTGCCGTATTGCGGGGAAATGCCGATTGCGGCATTGGCATTAAGGCAATCACGAGCATCCTCGGTCTTGATTTTATCCCCCTGCAAAAAGAGCATTTTGATATTCTCTTGCCCAAAGAATTCTTTTTCTTGCCCCAGGTTCAGCTTATGCTTGAGATTCTTAGATCAAAACAGTTCGGGGCTCAGGCTCAGTTGCTTGGTGGCTATGACACTGTGCATGCCGGAAAAGTCATCTATGACTCATAATGCATGAGTTTGCCGGGGGCTCGTTTATCATTCAAGTTACAGGAGGGGAACATGAGGAGCTATTTCCTTGTTTGTGATGTAAGCTCCATAGGTGCAGCAATACAGTATCAATTCAGCTTCAAATGATTACTACCATGGGAGGCAATAAATGTTGAGGAAAAGCAAGGCAATCATTATCTTTTCTTTCTTGTGCCTTTGTATTGGATTCATGACATTGGTTTTTATGTGCCCGACCCACGTTTATGCGGAGGTGCGCATCAAGATGTCAACGACAACAAGCACCGAGAATTCCGGGCTCCTCTATGTCCTGCTCCCACCATTTGAGGAGAAATTCGATGTAAAAGTGGATGTTATTGCTGTTGGAACGGGCAAGGCATTGAAGCTCGGAGAAAACGGTGATGTGGATATTGTTCTTGTTCATGCCAGAGCTGCGGAAGACAAGTTCGTTGCTGATGGATACGGTGTGAACCGAAGGGATGTTATGTACAATGATTTTATCATTGTTGGACCAGAAACCGACCCGGCAGGAATAAAGGGAAAAGGTGTTGTGGAGTCGCTCAAGGCGATCTTTGATAAGAATGAGACCTTTGCTTCCAGGGGTGACGATTCCGGTACCCATAAAAAGGAAAAGACGCTCTGGAAAGAAGCCGGAATGGAGCCTTCAGGAACATGGTATCTTGAAACAGGGCAGGGTATGGGAGCGACGCTTACGCTTGCCAACGAGAAACAGGGGTACACATTGGTTGACCGGGGAACCTATATTGCATATGAAGATAAGGTTGATCTGGTTATCCTGAGCGAGGGAGACGAACGGCTCTTCAATCCCTATGGTATAATCGCCGTAAGCCCGGCAAAGCATGCCCACGTGAAATACCTCTACGCAATGGCACTTATCGGATGGATCACTTCCGCGGAAGGACAGAAGATCATTGGAGAGTTCAAAAAGGGTGGAAAGGTGCTCTTCTGCCCCAACGCCTATGAATAGTGCTGCGGTTTCTCGGTGTTGCAATAATAGACTATAAATTGTTTTCTGCCTGCCCCGTAGATCACGCAGGTTTTATTCGCTTTCACTGTGATTATACGGGGTGCGCTTATAGCTTGTGCACTTGAATAATGAATTATATTGTTGAAGCTTTCATAAATGCGATAAGGATGATCGTGGGCTTCGATGGGGAGCTCTTTTCAATCGTCTCTGTCTCACTAAAGGTATCGTTTTTTTCTACTGCCCTGGCAACGATCGTGGGGGTTCCACTTGGTCTTGTTATTGCGCTCAAGAAATTCTGGGGGAAGCGCATAGTCATGGTTATCCTCAACACGCTCCTTGCACTGCCAACGGTTGTTGTCGGGCTCTTTATCTATTCACTGATATCAAGAAGGGGACCATTTGGTCCTCTCGATCTGCTGTATAGTCCTGCGGCAATGATGCTTGGGCAATTTATCCTCGCTCTGCCCATTGTTGCTGCGCTGACCGTTTCAGCAATTGAGGGTATGGACAGGCGGATACAGAGAACTGCGCTCACCCTTGGTGCAAATGCTGTTCAATCGATTTTGCTGTTCATTGCCGAGAGGAAATTCGCTATCATTTCGGCAATTGTTGCGGGATTTGGCAGAGTGTTCGCAGAGGTTGGGGTTTCGATGATGTTAGGAGGCAATATCCGCGGCTATACGCGGAACATCACGACGGCAATAGCATTTGAGACGGGAAAGGGTGAATTTGCTCTTGGACTGGCACTTGGTATCATACTGCTGGTAATCGCTTTCGGGCTTAATGTTTTTGTACATCATTTCCAGCGAAAGGAAGCATAGCTTTATTAAACTGTCATGATGAATGTACGTGCCACCGCTTTGTCCCGCTCCGTGAAAATGTATTTTGATTGCGGGGTAGGATATTATAGAAAAAGGATCGCTGATCAAAATGGCTGCTGCAAGGGTTGATGAAATTCTCAGAGTAGAAAAACTCAGGAAACGGTTCAATGGTTTTCTCCTTGACATCGATGAAATAAACTTTCAAAGAGCTCGAATCTATGGGTTAACAGGACCAAATGGGTCTGGAAAGACCACATTGCTCAGCATGCTCAATCTCATAGATAAACCCGATGGGGGAGAGCTCTTCTACGAGGGTATATCATGTTCCCGTTTGGCATCAAAGCTGGTGCATATCAGACGGAAGATGGCAATGGTTCTTGAGAATCCTTACCTCTTCAAAACGACAGTGCTCAAAAATGTAATGTACGGCTTGCGGGTACGTGGTATGATCCGCAAGGAAGCTCAGATAAAAGCGCGCGCTGCGCTTGCGCTTGTCGATATGGCTGGTTTTGCGGATAGGAAAGCACAAGAACTTTCGCGGGGGGAAACGCAACGTGTTGCTCTATCGCGTGCCATTGTTCTTGATCCGGAAATCCTTTTCCTTGATGAACCATTTACCAACATTGATAAAGCCCATGTCACACTTGTTGAGAACCTGCTGAGGAAGCTGAACCGTGACAGGCAGATGACCATCGTATTGACCACCCATGATCTCTTTCAGGCATACCGAATAAGCGATGAGGTATTCTCGCTTGTGAATGGAAAGGTGGTAAAGGGAAGCATTGAGAATTTGCACAGCGGAACTGTCATTGAACAGGATGGCGAAAAATTCGTACTGCTTGATGTTAAGGTGAAGCTACAGGTTTCGACTGACAAGAAAGGTCGTATTCACCTTATTATTCCGCCGGAAGATATCATTCTCTCAAAGAAACGATTTGAATCGAGCGCAAGAAATGTGCTTCAGGGGAGCATTAAGAGCATTGAGATCGAAGGAGATACCGTGAGGGTTGTCTGCAATGCAGGCGCAGAATTTGTTTCGCTGATAACGAAGGCATCATTCGACCGCATGCAACTCACCATTGGGAGTGAATTGTTCTTGACGTTCAAAACAACGTCGGTAAAAGTTTTCTAACCATTTTCCCCTTTACTTTAAAAAAACAGATATGCTATTTGAAAAAGAAAGCGGGGTTGTGATTATGAGGATTAGAGGACTAAAAGAATAAATAATTCTTTTCTTGACAAATAACGTTTTCTAATTTAGCATTATTAAAGGAGAATAAGGTAGAAGAAATACAGGGAGAAGAAAGACTCTTATAAACAGTAGAAAAGTTAAAACGAAGACCATATGCGAACATTAAAATTAAAGAAGGAAAATATAGATCCATTTCTTTCGAAGATCAGTAAATTTGGTGAACTCTGGGGACCCAAGAAAAAAGGCGAAGTAAATATATATGATAAAATAGATGATATTAAGGATTTAATAAAGGAACCTGTAACAACATTTCTTCCAATAAAGAAACTCTTTTTCCCCCCTCGTTTTCAGATGTTACATTACGATGGAAAGGTTTATGAAGAGAAAACGGATTTATTCCAGCAGCGAATTGTTTATGGGGTCCCTTCCTGTGAAATACATTCACTTCTTATTTTTGATAAACTTTTTGGACATACATATAAAGACCCTTACTATTCTAAGAGGAGAGAAAAAACCATAATAATTGCCCTCTCCTGTGCTCCACATAATACCTGTTTTTGTAAATCAGCACACACACATGTAATAGAGGAGGGTTTTGACCTTGCAATAACAGACCTCAATGATTTTTATCTTGTCTGGGTAGGGACGAGTAAAGGCGATGACCTTATTCGAGTGGCACCGGAACTTTTCGATAAGAATGTAACGCAGAAAGACATTCAACGTTTCATCAAATGGAGGGAATGTAAAAACGGACAGTTTAAAGCATCAATAGATTTTGAAATAATGCCAGACTTAGTGGATCTCAACTACAATAGTTCCCTGTGGGATGAATTTGCAGAAAAGTGTCTCTCCTGTGGTTCCTGTACAATGGTCTGTCCGACCTGTAATTGCTTCGATGTAATCGATGAGATTGAGCTTAATGATGGTTCTGTTGACAGGGAAAGGTACTGGGATTCATGTATGTTTAAGGAATATTCCATGATTGCAGGTGGGCATAATTTCAGGGACGCAAAGGCAGATAGATTAAAGTTGTGGTATACACACAAATTAAAATCATTTACCAGCGCTTACAAAAAATACAGTTGTGTTGGATGTGGTAGATGTATTGATACCTGTCCTGTTGATATAAATGTATTGAGTGTTGCGAAAGCACTACTTACAGGAAAGGTTGATAAAGATTCGCTTCTTACAGGGAAGGGTAAATGAGAAATCCATATTTTCCTGAACCAGCAAGGATAGTAAGAAAGTACGAACTTGCGAAGGATGTAAGGTTTTTTCAGATTCGTTTCATCGATAGGGACAGGGCTCTCTCGTTTGATTATAAACCCGGACAGTTTATGATGTTCTCAATACCTGGAACAGGTGAAGCGCCTTTTTCGATCTCCTCAACACCATCACGTCCAGGCTTACTGGAGTTTTGCATAAGAAAAGCTGGAGGGTTAACAGAGGCACTCTTTGGACTCAAAGAAAATGACCGGATAGAAATGAGGGGACCCTATGGTAATGGTTTCCCTGTTGATAAAATGAAAGGATATGACATCCTGATCATAATGGGTGGACTTGGTGCTGCACCCTTAAGGTCTCTCTTATTATATGCTCTTGATAATAGAGAACTGTTCGGTAGATTACATCTCCTCTACGGAGCCAAAAGACCTAAGGATATGCTCTTCAGGAGAGAATTCTTTGAATTCATTGGAAGAGAAGATATTGAGTGTCTTCTTACCGTTGATAAGGACGACACGGGCAAATGGCCTTGTTATACAGGATTCGTAACATCGCTCTTTGACAAGATTGAAGACATGAAACCAGAAAATACCTACACTTGTGTATGCGGACCTCCTGTTATGTATGAATTCGTTCTTGAAAAACTTGATAAACTGAATATACCAAAACATCAAATAATGATGACACTGGAACGAAGAATGAAATGCGGAATTGGCAAATGTGGGCATTGCGCTATAGAAGATATTTATATCTGTATGGATGGACCTGTGTTCACATACTGGGATGTGCTCCATATGAAGGAATTGATTTGAACAAACTTCTTTCAGGATGAAGAAAAAAATAGGAATTTATGGATTTACGGGGTGTGCTGGTGACCAGTTAACTATTATCCATTCAGAGGATAAACTCCTTCCGTTCTTTAATAAAGTAGAAATAGTTTCTTTCTCGATGGCTAAAAGTGATAATGAAGAATGCGAACTTGATATTGCTTTTATTGAAGGTTCAATCACAACTGAAGAACAGAAGAAAAGAATTATTGAGATAAGAGAGAGAACGAGTATTCTGGTTCCTATGGGTGTCTGTGCATGTTTTGGTGGCATACAATCGATGAAATTGGGGGATGGAAAGTATAAAGAGCGATATAATAAGATTTACGGATCAAAAAAGATCACCGTCGACACTGCATTTGAATCGGAACCTATCAATACATTTGTAAAAGTTGATTATTGTATCCCTGGATGTCCTATAAGTTCTCAACAATTCTTTTCTGTCCTCACAAAACTCATAAACGACTTTCGTCCCGTTCTCTATTCGTTTTCTGTCTGCACCGAATGTAAGTGGCATGAGAATTTGTGTCTTCTTACTGAAAAAAATCTCCCCTGTCTCGGTCCAATTACGCGAGCTGGATGTGGGGCGATATGTCTGGATCACTCCATTCCTTGTGTTGGGTGCTGGGGACCCGTTGATGAAGCTAACGTTGCCTATGAGGCTAAACTTTTTCTCGAGCAAGGTTTTTCACCTGAGGAAATTATTCAGAAATTCAGGATGTTCGGGGGCAAAACAAGTCAAAAATTTGTAAAAAACTTAATGGGGAAAAAGGACAGAGAAGGGATGGACGATGAGTTTTAGAGAGAGTATGGGATGTAGGGTGTCAGTCTCATATCCTGAGTCTTATGTATAGGAAAAAATGAAAAAGATAAAGATTGATTTACTTTCAAGAGTTGAAGGACATGGTGGGATCCTTGTAAAGATCGACAATAATAGGGTTGAGGATGTAAAAGTAAACATATACGAGGGACCAAGACTCATTGAACAGCTCCTCATCGGAAAAGACTATAAGCAATGTCTCAATATTGTTCCAAGAATATGTGCTATCTGCACCCTTTCACATAGATATGCAAGTATGAGGGCACTTGAAAAAGCACTTGGTGTTTCAGTTAAGAGAAAGGTTTTGGTTCTGAGGAATTTGATGCTTCTTGGTGAGATTATAGAAAGTAATGCCCTTCATGTTTTTGTACTCGCCCTTCCTGACTTTTTCGGTTATCCGTCCATCACAGAAATGATGCAGAACCACAAGGATTTGGTATTAACCGGCTTAAAAATAAAGGAATTTGGCAATCTTGTAATGGAAAAAACTTCAGCAAGAATGATACATGGTGAGAACCCGATAATAGGAGGATTCGGAAAATATCCCACCAATAATGAACTCAACGAAATAAAGAAAAGCGCAATTAAGCTCATTCCGATGGCAGTAGAAGCATTGAATTTGTTTTCGTCTGTTCACGTTCCAAACTTCTGCGAAGGGAAGGAAAAGACAATCTTTATGTGTTTAAACCCTGGAGAAGAATTTGGTTTTGTGGGAAATACAGTTCTGATCTCGACAGGGGAAGAAAGGGATGTGGAAGAATATGAAAAACTAACGAATGAACGTGTCGTTTCCCATTCATATGCAAAGAGGTGCACTTACAAAGATAAAACCTTCACTGTGGGCGCTCTTGCAAGGGTTAATCTCCTTGGTGAAAAGCTCAAGGGTGAATCATACAGATATTTCAAGAAGATTTATAATTCAAGATGGAGGAAAAATCCACTCTATAACAACCATGCGCAACTCCTTGAGATACTTTTTTCAATTGAGAAGATTCCAGCCCTCATAGATGAAATAAAACGATTAAAGACTCCCAGGATAGAAATCCCAGAAAGGTTTTCCGGTAAAGCAACCGGCGCGATCGAAGCACCGAGAGGCACGCTTTATCACCATTATGAGATAGAGAAAGGACTCATCGTGAATGCCGATATAATTACACCTACTGACCAGAACCTTGATGAGATGGAAAGGTCCCTGTGGGTTACAGCAGAGAGACTTCTTGGAAAGTCACAGAAAGACCTTGAAGCAAAACTTGAAATGGTAGTAAGGGCTTACGATCCCTGTATAAGCTGCTCCGCACATCTTGTCAGGGTTGTCCATAAAGATAGCTTGCAAAGGTAGCCGCGACCTTTAGGTTGCATAACTTAATATGATGTAGTTAAGCTCGCAGGCTAAAGCCTGCGCCTACCTGAAAAGCGCATTTTGGCAAAGTCTCTTTAGACTCTGCGCTTTTGAGACATCTTGGTTCAACACTACGAAAAGCTGTATTAAAATGAAAAATGTAGCATTCACCGAACGACTCAAACAAATTACTGACAACAAACGGATCGCTGTGATTGGAATGGGCAATGTTGATCGAGCAGATGATGCTTTTGGAATAGGGGTAGCAGAATCACTCAAAATAGAATTTCCAGATAGAGTTTTCTTTGAAAAGGAAGGAATGGAAAACATTATAGGAACCGTAAACAACAGAAAAGACATAGATTTTTTGATATTTATAGATGCGGTTGATACTCATGAAAAATCTGGGACTCTTCTGATTGTGAACGAGGAGAACATCGAAGACATAAGATCCTCCCATGAAATCCCCTTAAAACTTTACCTGTCACTTGTTGAGAAACCATGTTGTATTATCGGCATTCAACCTAAGCTATTAGATTTTATGCAGCCAGTTTCAGAAGAAGTAGAAAACGGAATTAAAAAAATTACAATGATCCTCACGCCCATAATGGGGATCAATCAAAAATAACATCAAAGGAGATGATAAATATGGATTTACATACATACAATTTGGAGGAGCTATTACTCGCTACATTAAAAAGTGAAGTAGATAGCAAAGAAGTTTATTTGAAATTAGCAGACCGAATTGAAAATGCTTTTCTGAAAGATAAACTGAAGTTTTTAGCAGGAGAAGAAGAAAAGCACAAGACCTTTGTTGAATCTTTGTATGCCAAAGAATTTCCTGAAAAGGAAATTCTTATACCCGGGAAAACCCCAGTACCATTGCCGCGAATAAAAATAGAAGGCCCGGTAAGCGAAGTTATTGGAAGTGCTATGGAAGCTGAGACAGCAGCATATGACTTTTATAATTTACTTTCTGATAGATTTCCGGATAATTCCGCGATAAAAAAAACATTGGTCTACCTTGCAAGAATGGAGATGGGGCATTACAAACTACTTGAAATAGAAAAGGAAACCATTGATAAATATGAAGATTATGACACCCTCTGGCCCATGATTCATTTAGGACCTTAAAGACGAGTTGACACCATTTGTTTTGACTAAACCCAATATTATGAAACGAGCTTTTCTTTTTCCTTTTTCAGGGATAATCAGGGGATATCTTGGTGTTGGCAAAAATTCTCTTAATCGTGCCCGAATGAAGGATTTACCTGAATTTTCCAACGCGGATGAGCTTCATTGGAAAGGCAAGGGAGATTTTTGAGAAACTGGGTGCAAAAGGTTGGCTCAGGAAGGCAAAAGAATCCCAAGGAGGAGTCTGATCCCGCCTTTCATTGGGGGACCAGATCCCGAATTTTTTTGGTTCTCTAAATAGTAAATGACCTCTGATCTGTATCTTCCAAATTAATTGGGTGATTTGAATTTGCTTGACTTGTAGTTCAAAGCAGTGTACAGTACCACTATGTCAACCTGTGTTTACTCTGAGTCTGATTATTGTGATAATACGACCACCACTAATGAAAATAACATAGCTAAGAGTTAAATGATTCCATTTTTTGGAAGGAGGTTTCGTGAAGAAGAAAATATCTTTTCTCATTATAGTGCTCCTGTTGCTTTTCTTTGTGTCTATGGTCAATACGCAAGAAGTTCTGGTTCCCCTTGATGAGGATGGAAAACTTAATTCCATTGATTCTGATCTTGAAAAGAATCTGAAACTTTTTACCGAGTATGCCAGCTTCCGTGAAGCCCGTCTTTTTCAGATTACCGATACAACCTTCGTGCTTGAGGTCTTTTATCAACCAGGGGCTGCAATTTATAAAGAAAGGATTTTCCTCTCTGGAACGGAGGTTGAAGAACTTCGAAGCAACATAACCAAAAGGATAAGGGAGCAGATACCCCATGTGATCCTCAATCAAGAGGGTCGGCCAGAGCTCCTCATTGGAGCCCTTGGCTTATCCATGGGCTATTATGGGTGGGCGGTACAGGTCGCTTTCGGTGTTGAAGATCCCAAGGTGTCGGTTGCGCTCTATATGTTAACAAGCGGTGGAAGTTTCTTTGTGCCATTTATGGTTACCCGTAATATTGCTGTTACGAACGGTGCGGCATCGCTCAGTTCTTACGGCGGTACTCGAGGGATTGCACACGGAATCTGCTTGGGTCTCCTTGCATTTGGTGAGGACTCTACTATGCGCACGCTGGTAGCATCGGGCATGGTTGTAAGCATTAGTGAATGGGTTTCAGGTTTCTATTTGGCAAATAAAACAGATATGTCAATTGGTAAGGCAGAAGTGATCGGAGTTGGGGGAGATTTTGGGATGGGCTTGGGTTATGGGGTTGCTTATCTGGCGAATTTTCTGGAGGATGGAAATGAGCAGGTACGATCAACTGCAGGTAGTGTATTACTTGGTTCCGGCGTCGGCTTGCTCGCTGGTTCATGGCTTGCCAATCGGCAGCATTACACTCAGGGGGATGCAAATGTGCTTCGCGCAGCAGGATTCCTGGGTGCCTATGTTCCGGTGGCTCTTGCCAGTGTGGTTGCTCCAGAAGATGCGAAGGTTTACACCTCCTCGTCAATGGCTGGGGCTGTTTTAGGGTTGGGTATGGGACATATGCTCGTTAAAGGTAAGGATTTTACGACTGGTCAGGGAAGACTTATTACGTTTGGTGAATTTGCTGGTGGATTAGTTGGATTGGGGTGCGCCTATCTCTTTTCTTCAGAAAACAATGATAATAGCAAATTATTTCTAACATCCAGCTCTATCGGAGCCGTAGGTGGTTTCTGGTTAATGTATCGATCGTTTGCAAAAGGAGCTCAGGCAAGTGAAAGCAGCTCCTCTTGGAATATTAATATTACGCCTGAGGGTTTGCTCTCATTAGTTCTGAAGAGAGACGGCAATTACCATCCAGAGAGAAGCACTC
>CBDUQV010000040.1:0-12515 GCA_965369615.1 uncultured bacterium
TGAAGGGGTGTTGACAATAGAGAAAAAGTATGCTATATTCCCTCGAGTTATTGGTGAACTGAGAGTTGTTTTATGTATCTAAACGCCACCGTAGCTCAGGGGTAGAGCAGGGGTTTTGTAAACCTCTTGTCGGGGGTTCAACTCCCTCCGGTGGCTCAGCGTTCTTTGAAAGATTATTTTAATTCTGACGATGGTGTGGAGAGGTACCCGAGTGGCCAAAGGGGGCAGACTGTAAATCTGTTGGCGAAGCCTACGGAGGTTCAAATCCTCCCCTCTCCACCATAGTTAACGGCAAGGAAAAAGTTAAAGGTAAAAAGTAAAAAGGTAAAAGTACAGTAGGTTTGCGGGAGTAGCTCATTTGGTAGAGCATTGGCCTTCCAAGCCGAGTGTGGCGGGTTCGAACCCCGTCTCCCGCTTTTTCTTTTTGCCCGGATATATTTTGTTATTATTGTTCCATTCGTTGAGAACGTTAATCAATGCATAAGAACAACCTGTTTGCCAGGAACGTAAGTTTTATCTTATTGGTCAAGAGTCTTTAACGTGCTCCCTGTAACTGTTGTTCATACCTGCGATATTCTTTTACGCACATCCTCAATCTTACACCCTACATCCGGTTTGATTTTATATGTTGAAAGGATTTTACACTTGATTTTTTTGCTGCTTTGCTGTAGAATGGAGAGATAATGTTACACGAGAGCAATAAAATCAGCAATTTATAGAAAGGAAGTAATGAGAAGGGATAGGATTCTTTCGGTTAGTATTGAGGATGAGGTAAAAAGCTCATACATTGATTACGCAATGAGTGTTATTGTCAGCCGGGCACTTCCCGACGTGCGGGATGGTTTAAAACCTGTTCACAGAAGGATTCTCTTTGCAATGAAGGAGCTTGGATTGCTCCATTCGAAACCATTCAAGAAATCTGCCATGGTTGTTGGCGATGTGCTTGGAAAATATCATCCTCATGGTGATGTGGCAATATATGATTCTCTCGTAAGGATGGCACAGGATTTTTCTTTGCGGTATCCGCTGATCGATGGACAGGGTAATTTTGGTTCCATTGATGGAGATGAGGCTGCTGCTTATCGATATACAGAATCAAGGCTTTCTTTTATTGCCGAAGCGATACTTACAGAAATTGACAAGGGCACGGTTGATTTTACGCCAAATTTTGACGAGAGATTAAAGGAGCCGATTGTCCTGCCCTCAAAATTTCCTAATCTTCTTGTTAATGGTTCATCCGGTATCGCTGTTGGAATGACGACCAACATTCCTCCCCATAATCTCGGTGAAATTATTGATGGTTTGAATGCTCTGATCGAAAATCCAGAAATTGATGTTAACGGGTTAATGAAATATGTCAAGGGCCCTGATTTTCCAACCGGTGGAATAATTCTTGGAACAAGCGGCATTGTGGAAGCCTATACGAAGGGAACGGGAAAGATAACCGTTCAAGGGAAAACACATTTTGAAACTTTGAAGAACGGGAAAGAACAGATAATCATAACCGAAATTCCCTATCAGGTGAATAAGCTTACCTTGATCCAGAATATCGTTCAGCTGGCGAGATCAAAGAGAATAACAGGGATACAGGATTTACGGGATGAATCGGATAGAAATGGTATGAGAATTGTTATCGATCTAAAGAGGGATGCGCAAAAAGATGTTACGGTGAATCAGTTAATAAAACATACGAAATTGAAACAAACCTTCGGAGCGATTCTCCTGGCGCTGGTTGATGGTGTTCCCAAAATCCTTTCTCTCAAAGAGTTTATGCAATGTTTTATAGAACATCGCAGAATTGTTATAGAACGAAGAACCAGGTTTGAACTGGCGAAAGCCGAAGCTCGTGCTCACATTCTGGAAGGATTCAAGAAAGCTCTTGAGCATATCGATGAGATCATTACCATTATTAAAAAGGCGAAAGATACTGACGAGGCAAAAAAGGAACTCATGAAGGAATTTGAGTTCACCGAGATTCAGACTCAGGCAATTCTCGATATGAGACTTGCACGCTTGACCGGTCTTGAGAGAAAGAAGATCGATGAGGAGTACCTCGATCTCATCAAAAAGATTGCTCGTTTCAAAACGATTCTGTCCTCGAGCAAAGAAATTAATTTGCTCATGAAGGAAGAACTTGAGGAAATGAAAAAGCAATTTAATGATGAAAGGCGAACGGAAATCATTGAAGCTGAAGAAGAAGATATAGAACTGGAAGACCTTATAGCGGAAGAAAATGTAGTTGTAACGGTAACACGAGCAGGTTATATTAAGCGGCTTTCTCTATCAAGTTATAAAAGACAAGGTCGTGGGGGGAAAGGTGTTATTGGCCTTACCATAAAAGAAAGCGATATTGTTGAGCACATTTTTGTTGCATCGACCCATAACTATCTTCTTATTTTTAGCAATACAGGGAAAGTGTACTGGTTAAAGGTTTATGAAATTCCTGAAGGAGGAAGGACAGCAAAAGGCAGATCCATCGCAAACCTTGTCTCTATGGGAAAGGATGAAAAAATCTCTGCTATTCTTCCTGTTAAGAACTTTGATGAACCATACTATATCTTTATTGTTACCAGACAGGGTGTTGTGAAAAGGACATCGCTCCAGTCATTTTCGAATCCCAGGAAAGGTGGTATTATTGCTGCTTCTGTTGGAGAACGTGATAATATTGTTGATGTTAAATTGACAAAAGGAGACGAGGAGATTCTTATTGTAACCTCAAAAGGTCAGGCAATTAAATTTTATGAAAAAGAAGTGCGATCTATGGGAAGGACAGCACAGGGAGTCCGGGGCATTAATCTTGTCGAGGACGATTGGGTTATTGGTGTTGAGGTAGCGCGAAGAGAGGCAACGCTTCTGTGTGTTGCTGAAAATGGATATGGCAAGAGGACTCGCTTTTCAGATTTCCGGGCTACCCATCGAGGGGGTAAGGGAATCATTGGTATGAAAGTAGCTAAGAAGACCGGCAGGTTAGTAAGTGCAATGGAAGTTACAAATGATGAGGAATTACTCCTTATAACAGCAAGTGGTCAGGTAATCAGAATTTCAGTTAGTTCAATTTCTACGCTGGGAAGAAGCACAATGGGTGTGAAATTGATAAATCTTGTCACCGGAGATAAATTGGTTGATATATCGCTTGCCAGAGAACACTGATGTGGATATGTGGATAACTTATTAAGACAGGGTATTTCTTAAGTTGTTTTATCTCATACACATAATTAGTTTACATAATAATTTTATCCACTTTCTTCAATTAAGTCAAATAAATTGGTGAGTTCGTTATCTCAAGAAAGATGTTTACAAAAATGTGGAAATGTGTGGGAAACGTGTAAGGAGAACAGGTGAAAAGGGAAACAGATGATATTAAAGTGGTAAAAAAACTGCAGGAAGCGAAGGAATGCATAAAAGCGGAGATATCAAAGGTCATTATTGGACAAAACAAAGTGATTGAAGAGCTTCTAATAACACTTATATCCGGTGGTCATTGCTTAATAATTGGAGTTCCTGGTCTGGCAAAGACGCTTCTTGTTAGTACAATTTCCCGGGTACTGTCGCTCAAGTTCAATAGAATTCAATTCACTCCTGACCTCATGCCGTCTGATATTACAGGGACAGACATTCTTGAGGTTGATTCGCAAAGTGGGAAACGAAGTTTCCGTTTCATTAAAGGACCAATTTTTGCAAATGTTGTTCTCGCTGACGAGATTAACAGAACTCCGCCTAAAACACAAGCAGCACTGCTTCAGGCGATGCAGGAATACGAAGTTACCGCTGGTGGGGTAACGTATAAGTTGGAACAACCATTTTTTGTCCTGGGAACCCAGAATCCAATTGAACAGGAAGGAACCTATCCGCTCCCGGAAGCGCAATTAGATAGGTTTATGTTCAATGTTCTTATTGATTATCCTGAACAACAAGAAGAGATAGAGATAGCTAAAACATCACCCGGTTCAATGCGTTATGACTTAAAAAAGGTGATTGATAGAAAAGGAATAATTGCTCTTCAGGAACTTGTACGGAGGGTACCGGTAAGCGATTCGCTTTTGGGCTATGCTGTCCGTCTTGTCTCTCTGTCAAGACCGGGTTCTGTGGATGCACCTGAGTTTGTGAAGGAATGGGTAAGTTGGGGAGCAAGTCCAAGAGCAACACAGTACCTTATTCTTGCTGCAAAGACACATGCAATTCTTGATGGGCGATACACGCCGGGAATTGAGGATATCAAAGAAGTTGTAGCGCCAGTTCTCAGACACAGAATCATTACCAATTTTAATGCCGAAGCGGAGGGCGTGACTACCGATAGAATTATTCAGCTCCTTCTTGATAAAATGAAAGAATAGAGTAGCGAATTGCAGGGTTTGTAAAACTCAAAAGCCGATTTGAAATAAGAGAGTTATGAAAGAATCAACAAAACGCTTACAGGTGAAACGAATTGCGCAAAGTGGAATTTTTACAGCGGTGGCAATATCACTTGGTTATCTCCTCTTCTTTATCCCAAATATAGAATTGATGTCCGCATCGATCTTTTCCTCTGGCTGGCTTTTTGGACCTACTGTCGGGTTCATAGTTGGCGGGACTTCTTTTGCCATATTTTCTCTCTTCAATCCTTTAGGTGCTTCTCTCCCCCCCCTTTTTATTGCTCAGGTAATAGGGGGGATCTTGTTAGGAGTTGCTGGAGGTTTTTGTAGAGTTTCGGTTTCAGGGCTTCCCCTTTTCTTAAGAATTCCGATTCTTGGCATTGCTGGAGGTTTACTCACCTTATTTTACGACGTTATTACGAATATTGGCGGATTTATTGCCTTCACGACCGAGAAGACATTTCTTGCTTACCTTGTATCCGGAATTGTATTCAGCCTCGTGCATGTAATTTCAAATGTTTTGATATTTTCGATGCTTCTGGTTCCAATCCTGAGGAGAATAGAAATCCTCAGGAAAGGAATGGCATTATGAAGAAGAAAAAACGCCCATCATGGGATGATTATTTTATGGAAATTACAGACCTTGTTGCCACGAGAGCAACGTGCTTAAGGCGTAAAGTGGGAGCCATTCTTGTTAAGGATAGGAGAATTCTGGCAACAGGCTACAATGGTCCACCAAAAGGTGTTCCGCATTGCGATGAACTCGGGGGCTGCCTGCGAGAGAAGCTCGGTATTCCCAGTGGTGAGCGTCAGGAGCTTTCCCGGGCAGTACATGCAGAGCAAAATGCGATTATCCAGGCTGCAAAGATGGGCACAAATATTGATGGCGCAACACTCTATGTTACGAATCACCCCTGTTTTATCTGCGCCAAGATGCTGATTAATGCTGGTGTGAGGAAGATTGTGTACAGGGATGGCTATCCTGACAAGTATGCAAAAAAGATCTTAAAAGAAGCACAAATTGAGAGTAAAAAAGTCAATAGTTAGTTTCTTACAATGTAACTTTTTGTTTTTAACGTGTAGAGTAGTCCTGCTGCACTATCCCGTTCTGCAGGAATTAATTGAACAGAACCGCAATCCATTTCCCGAGAAAGTATGTTACAGAAATGACGAGCAAAGCAATAAACTCATGTTCCAGGATGACCCTCCAGAAATGCGTTTTCCGTTCCCTGACAATGAGATAGCTGCAAACCGCTAACAGTAAGAGTCCCCAGATTAAGCTAACGATAATTGCAGATGTTAATGAGAACAAGAGAACGGGCACAACGAATGTTATTGCAATAGTAAATTTGAAAAGGAGCGTTGAAAGGGTTGATAGCCAGATTTCCCTGGAGGTGTGTTTGTTTTCGGATTCTTCAGAGATATGGATACCCAGCGCATCAGAAAGTGCATCTGCAATTGCAATGGTAAGTATACCACCAATTACGGCAAGGCGTGAGTGAGTTCCGGAGTACAATCCAACCATTAATCCCAATGTTGTAATTATCCCCGAGGTCGTACCAAAACTAAAACCAATTTTTACTGAATGCTTCATTCAAGAATCCTTCTTTCCATTTATTGAAGTTTAATAAATATTTCAGAATTGTCAAGCAATTTGTGGTTTGAGCCCTAAATTCTTCTCGTCTATGAAGGTGCTTTTTCACTTGACGATGATTCAAAAATCTCTTATAGTGATGTGCTGTACAATCAAAGAGGAAATAATGTATGTATAGACGAGGGATGTGTTTTTTTGCCGTTGCCTGGTTTCTTTTCACTCTTGTTCCTCAACTGAAGGGTGAAGAAGAAGGGGAACAGATGTATTTACTCAAGCTTTCATCAATAGGATTTCCTACTGCAGAGGAAGAGAAGGCAGCGTGGGGCATAAACGATTTGAAGATCTTTGATGGTAAACTCTACATTGGTCATGGTGATGCCGTCATCAATACTGGTCCAACCGATATCATATCTTTTGACCTGAAGGAAAAGAAGTTCATACGTGAATTCACCGTTGACGATGAGGCAATATACAGATACCAGGTTGTTGATGGGAGATTGGTGATCCCCGGACCTGATGCAACTGAGGACTGGGAGCTTGGCAATCTCTATATTCTTACCGACGGAGGATGGAAGAAAAAGAGAACGATTACCCATGGTATCCATGTTAATCATATTGCCTCTCTGAACAACAGATGGTATGCTGCGACCGGCAGCTACTTTGAGTTTGGTGAGAATGAATTATTGGCGTTTGGTGGGATTCTCGCTTCTGAGGATCAGGGAAATACCTGGAAGCTTGTATATGCATCACCCACAGATGATAAGAGTGTTTTTCGCATAGGTTCTCTTCTTGCGTTTAAGGACAAGTTGTATGTATTCCCCTATGCATACAGAAGCATGAAGAAGGAAAACATTCCTGAAAGATATCATCCTTATCTTTCGAATTCATATCGAGATCAACAT
The DNA here is from genome assembly GCA_965369615.1 of uncultured bacterium. Classification (GTDB taxonomy): domain Bacteria; phylum Hydrothermota; class E44-bin80; order E44-bin80; family E44-bin80; genus SOKD01. The sequence goes on from CBDUQV010000040.1 coordinate 6,849, forward strand.
TTAATCTTTACCAATGATCCCCTGGGACCGGCAGATATTATTGTTTTTGATGGTACGACATGGGAGTACAGAGACCTCATTACAATGCCCAATCTTTGTATCATGACACCCTATTTTTTTAATAACAGGATTGTCCTCTCTTTAATCACAGGAACATATGTTGACTATCTTGCTCTGAAAGATGGTCTTCCTGATAATGCTGCTTCAACTCTGCTTGTTTTTGATGGTGATTCCATAGTACCTGTTTCCTTGGAGTATGGGCTTATACGCGACGTTGTTGTAAAAAAAGATAGACTTTTGCTCCTCATCCAGAAACGTGGTGATTATATAATAGCAGAGACGAAAGATCTTGTTGCATGGAAGTACTACAGGATTTTACAGGATTTACGAACTCCTCAATCGATTGAATTTGATGGAGTTTCCTTTTATATTGGCACTGTCGGCGGAAATATTTTTAAATCGTCAGCAAAGACGCTTGTCTCTGACACCGATTCCGTAACCATCAGGTATCCTCTTAAGATTTATGGTGCTGCCGAGCTTCCACGTGACGGGAAGTGGTACTGGGCAGCAATCACTGGATGGGAAAAATGGGGAAAACGTGCATCATTTTCTTGTGAGATTGTGAAAGATAATACCATCAATGTTGAAACCGAAAATGTTTCTTCCTTACGTGTTTTTGTGCCCTTTACTGACATGAAAAAAGAGAAACCTGTTGAATTGAAAGTTGCAAATAGAACCGTATTCAAGGAAAAACTCGATGGTGCAACAGAACTTCTGCTCGTAAAAAATGAGGGAATGAGCTGGAGCGTTGAAAAAGGAGAGGGAACTGCTGAACTGTTTCAGTACCAACCGAAATTGATCGGAAACGCTCTGGTAAACCTGACAAGGGAAGGAGAGGATTCTGGTGCAGGTTCTTTTGCTGCCGATGTTTTGCGATGGGCTGTATCGGCGGATGCTGCCATTATTCCTAAAAGTGGTATGCGGCGAAACCTGAATGCGGGTGATGTTTTTCTTGAAGACATTATTGATTTGATGTACCGAGAGGTGATTTATACATTCACGGTGAAGGGTGCGGTTCTCTATAGAATGATGAATTTCAATGTTAAACAGGATACAAAGATGAGGTGCCAGATTTCTGGTTTTATGTTCTCGTACTCAGGTGGCGAAAGATCTGAAGAGAACAATATCATTGAATCCTCCATAGACCCGGCAAAGGATTACCTGGTTGCGACAACCGAGTATGTTGTCAGAAAAATGGAACGTTTTCTTGGTGAAGATGCCCACTGTAAGAACATGGATATACTGATTAATGATGCATTCTATCAATGGTTTATTGAATTAGGAACCGTGGGTGAGCCTGAACCGCGCATTAAGAGAATTAAGTAGAAACGCTCAATTTTCTTGACTTATAGTTCTGTTTACTGTATAGTAAGTATTGTGAGCAATAAACCCCCAAAAGCTGATAAAGAAAAAGAAAAAAAAGAACTGCTTAAGGATTTGGTAGAATTACGGAAACGTATCGCTAACATCGAATCAAAGGAAACTGAACGAAAACAGGCAGAAGAGGATCTGAAGGTGAGCGGGATGAAGTACCATTCGTTATTCAACAAAATAGCAGATCCCGTTTTCATTTATGATAAAGAAACCCATAAGTTCCTTGACTGTAATGAAGCTGTCCTGAAAACATATGGATACTCAAAGAAGGAATTAAAGACGATGACACCTTTTGACTTTTATGCTCCCGAAGATTTCGAAAAAGCAAAAGAGACCATGATAGATGGGAAAACTGATGTGTTTTTTACCTATAGCCATGTTACAAAATATGGACAGCAACTCTCAGTGGAAGTTCTTACAGATGAGATTGAGTATGAGGGTCAACATGCATTGATTAGCATCGTACGGGATATTACTGACAGGAAGAAGGCTGAGGATGCTTTGATGAAAGCACGTATTGAACTCGAACAGCGGGTGAAAGAGCGAACATATCAATTAGAGGAGATCAACACGCAGATGAAACAGGAGATTATGGATCGCAGGAAAGTTGAAGATGATCTCAAAGAGAGTTTCGTAACGTTGCGTAAAATTTTAGAAGGTATTGTTCATGCCATCGCGATCGTTGTTGAGGCTCGAGATCCATATACAGCAGGTCATCAACGAAGGGTAGCTCAACTTGCATGCGCTATTGCCAGACAAATGGGATTCACGGGAGATGAATTAGAGGGTATTCGTGTAGCCTGTCTTCTCCATGATGTTGGGAAAATAACCATACCCATTGAAATTCTCAGCAAACCGGGCAAATTGTCGGAGACGGAATTTTCCTTTATTAAGAAACATCCTGTGGTTGGATACGATATTCTAAAGGAAATTGAGTTTCCATGGCAGGTTGCTACTATTGTTTACCAGCACCATGAAAGAATTGATGGTTCCGGATACCCACAAGGTCTGTCGAGAAAGGATATTCTAATTGAAGCGAAAATCCTGAGTGTTGCAGATGTTGTTGAAGCAATGTCCTCGCATCGACCGTATCGACCAGCACGCGGTATAGACAAAGCTCTGGGCGAAATACTCGAAAATAGAGGTGTTTCCTACGAAACCGGTGTAGTAAATAGTTGTCTTAAGATTTTTGCCGAAAAGATATTTGATTTTGAATAAAGAGCAGCGGCACTGAAAAACCAACCACCTCGACCTTTTTTTTCACCCATCATTAAAGCAGGGAAACCTGAGTGCGAAAAGTCCTTGAATAACCATATTATCCTTGACAAAGCTCGCTATTTTTACTATAGTTCTTGTATATCTGTAACCGTTACAAAGGAGGTTTCATGAAACGGTTAATAGTCTTTTCATTTTTCCTTTTACTCCTTTTACCGTCAATTATTTTTGCACGGGAGATGCTGGTTCGTGTCTTTGTAGATTCCTACACAGAACTCAAACCGCTGGGATTAAAGACGATCAATCCTGCTGGAGTACGATATGGGGAGTATTATGACATTATCCTCACCGAGCAGGAATACTATGCCAATCTCATACCAAGTGGATTACCATATGAGGTTATTTATGAGGACCTTACTTCTGTGAAGCAACTGGAGCGGGGGAGTTATCACTCCTACGCACAGGTTGTTCAACTCATGAGGAATATGGCACAGACCTATTCGAATATCTGCAGGTTTGATAGTGTCGGGCAAACCTATTATGGTGAATGGATATACTGTGTGATAATATCTGACAATCCTGGTGTGGAAGATCCCACCGAACCTGATGTGCTCATTATGGGTTGTCATCATGCTCGTGAATGGGCAACTGTCGAAGTTCCACTCTTTTTCGCCGATAGCCTTACCAAGGCATACAGCAGTAATTCATCAATACAGGCTATGGTCAATTCGAGGGAAATATGGGTCATTCCTGTTGTGAATGTTGATGGTTACAATTATGACTATCCAAGTCATAATATGTGGAGAAAAAACAGGCAGCCATATGCGGGGTATACAGGAACGGATCCGAACAGGACCTATAATGGATGTTGTAATGGCGACAGATATGGGGACTGGGGTTCCATTCCCTATTACAGTGCGGTTACCCACCATCCCAATAATGATTTATACTGTGGTCCACATGGTGATGGACCCGATGGGAATTCCGCGCCATGTGATGATGCCATTGTTCAACTGGTGAAGTCTCATGAATTCAATTATACAGAATCGTACCATAGTTATGGCGAACTGGTACTCTGGTCATGGGGTTATACCTCCAGTAATCCTCCGAACAATTCCTATCTTGTTTCATATGGAAGCAACAAAGCGAATTTAATACATCGCTTAGGAAGTGGATACTATACACCGCAGCAGGCCAGTTCCCTTTACCCAACAAGCGGTGATACTGACGGATGGATTTATGGTTGGTATCATTATGTTAACGGAACAAATTGTATTTCCTTTACCACAGAAGTAGGAACATCTTTTTATCAATCGGTGAGTGATCTCGATTATATCTGCAGGCAAAACTTCAAGGGATTTTTCTATATGCTTCAGGAAACGGAAAATATTCGCAATAATCTTGATTGTGAGGTTCCGGCTCCGGTTATTGCACTGCTGGATACGAGTTATACAGGTGACTATACGGTTTCCTGGTCTCCCCTGAATCAGGAGCATAATAACCCGACGAAGTGGGAACTCCACGAGCTCACCGGTTTTTCGAGTTTTACCGATGATCTCGAGTCAGGATCAGGTCACTGGGTCTTACAGGGTTTTTCCTCATCCACCGCTCGATACCATAGCTCAAATCACAGTTTCTTCTCGGGAAGTGGCAATAACATTTGCAATACCGCAACCACCGTATATCCATATATCGTTGAGAGTGGTGATTCGGTCACCTTCTGGTGCTGGTATTACCTTGAAACCAACTATGATGTTGCTACCGTCGAGGTTTCTGTTGATGGTATGGAGTGGCTGCAACTCGTCAATTCCTATACGGGTTCGCAGCAGAGTTGGCAGAGAAAATCATACTCGCTTCAGTCCTGGGTTGGCAAGTCGATTTTTATTCGGTTCAGGGCAATGACCGATGATAATACATTACGTGAAGGATTCTATGTTGATGATATTTCTCCCACCCCGGACTTCAGCAACGAAGTGACCATCTCTAACTCTGTCACCGACACGTTCTATTCGTTTACAAACAAACCTGATGGACAGTACTGGTACAAAGTAAGGGGTTCAAATACAGCATACGGCTGGGGGAGCTACAGCGTGCTTGAGGATATCATCGTGCACTTTGTGGCTGTTGCTGAAGAGAAAGAAAAGATCCAACCATTTACGTTTTCTCTGTTCCCCAATCCGTCGAGAGGAAAGGTTACCTTTAAGTCATCATTTCCTGAGAAAAAAGGAAAAATAAAGATCTATTCAGTAGCAGGTTCACTTGTAAAGACCCTGGACATCGGGAATGGATCAATCAATTGGAATAGAAGAGATAGCAGAGGTATGAGACTCCCGGCAGGTATCTATTATATAAGATTGCAATCAGGGAGCAAAAACTTAAATAAGAAACTGATTTTACTCGATTAGCATATTTTCTTAGCACCAGAAAACAAGGTTATTGCAAACTCTGTAAAATAGGAATAAGCTCTGCATATAATGGTATCTTACGGGGTGTGGCAATCTCAAATGATCCCCTCTTGAGACATGTCTGGGAGCCTGTCCTGAGTTCTTCGCTTCGCTCAAGGGCAGAACTCCAGTGAAGGGAAGTAGACCAGTTGTGTAATTCCTTTAACGAGAGAGGACTCATCCTCGTAGATAAGTAGTTTATCTAACTGGTTAAGGTGAATATCACCCTCTCTTTTTGTTCTCGCCTATAAAGGGGAGAAAATAGGATTCTGGATTGTATTTTTGAGTCTGTCCCATCTATTGTGCAATCTTACCTTTCAAAAGTGTTAATCCTTTACTTAGACACTCTCGATATCAAATAGGAAGAATACAGAACTTGTATTATGTTTAACTAATATCACTTTTAACTTTGTTCATAGATCATTTATTTATGAGTATATTCCACATTTTTTGAAATTCTTTTATAAACATTCAAAGAGTAAAAAACAGACTGGCTAATGTGCTATATTCCATACAAATTGATAAGAATTCTAAGAAGTAAATCTAAGTTTGCCCAATAGATGGGACAGACTCT
>CBDUQV010000041.1:0-12316 GCA_965369615.1 uncultured bacterium
GCGGGGCCGACGAGACTCGAACTCGCGACCTCTGGCGTGACAGGCCAGCGTTCTAACCAGAACTGAACTACGACCCCGTGTTTTCTCTATAACAGAGAACGTTACGATTGTCAATAGTTTTTTGAGAATGAAGACCACGGACAACCGACCACCTGTTAAGCTCTAATGGAATCATTACAATTACTCAATTACAAATTACAGAATTACTCTGTGCCTCCGTCTGCCCCGTCTGTCAAGCAGAAATTATTTCTCTCAAAGTTTGATTATACGGGGTGTCTCTGTGGTTAAAAAAGACAGTGAAATTCTGTGGCTAATAATTTGTTATTGATGGGTTGGAGGGTAAATAGAGTACGGTAGTTAACCGTGTAGAAACCGTGGCTCACATTTTTCTTGACAAATTGCAAATTTGTTGTATGTTTCTATTTTGGAGGCTCTATAATGCAGATAGAAGTATGTAAGTCAAAGATAAAAGAAGCATTTGTAACCCAAAAGGATCTTCAGTATGATGGTAGCATTACCATTAGCGAAGACATCGTCGAAAAAGCAGGTCTCTATCCATCAGAAAAAGTGCTCATTATAAATGTGACCAATGGTGAGCGCATGGAAACGTATGTGATCGTCGGAGAGCGAGGAAAAGGCATTATCGGATTGAATGGTGGTGCTGCTCGAAAAGGCGAGATTGGTGATGAATTGATTGTACTCGCATTCGCTATGATTGAGGAGCAGGATGCCGGTACGCACAAAATGACAACCGTATCGCTGAAGGAAGGTAACCAGCTCTGAATGAGGATTCCTGAGTGGATTGTTGATGGTCTCACCCAACGAAAAAAAAACAAACACTTATTACATTTTCTCAGTGACAGGGGTATTGTGACGATTTGCGAAGAAGCGCAATGTCCCAATATCGGTACCTGTTTTGACCGCAAGACGGCAACATTCCTGATCATGGGTTCTACGTGTATGCGGAATTGCGCTTTCTGCGCTGTTACCAGCGGAGAACCGGAGTCTCTGGATGAACGCGAACCGGAACAAATTGCTGAAGCAGTTGAAATGCTTGGCATCAGGCATGCCGTTATTACATCGGTAACAAGGGATGATCTTGAAGATAAAGGTGCAGGTCACTTCATTTCAACGATTCGCTCTATAAGAGAAAAAAACAGTGGAGTAACGATCGAGGTGCTTGTCCCTGATTTTGATGGCAGTACTGCGGCAATTGATAGAATAATTGATGAAAAGCCAGATGTCATCAATCACAATATTGAAACAGCAAAAGACCTCTATACAGAGGTGAGACCAGAAGCTGATTACCATCGTTCCCTTGCATTGCTTGCAAGGGTTGCTCACAAGGGGAATACGATAGTTTCAAAATCGGGGATGATGGTTGGATTGGGCGAGACAGCGGAGCAGGTTTATGAAACGATGGATGACCTGCTTGGCTCGGGGGTGCAACTTTTTACCATAGGGCAGTACCTCAGACCGACAACCAGACACCATGATGTTAAACGCTATGTGCCACCGGACGAATTTGAGAAGTACAGAGAGGTAGCCTTGAAAAAAGGATTCATTGGTGTTGCATCGGGACCCTTCATAAGAAGCTCATTTGGTGCCGAGAGTCTATACAGGGATGCGAAACGGAGAATCGGAGAAACGGAGAATCGGAGAAACGGAGAGAGCGGAACAACAAGGATGAAGGATAAAGGATAAAGTGACTTCTTACAGCGATGCGTTTGATTTACAGCGCGAAGCGCGTTTGGTCACAGCGATAGTGTTCAATTACAGCGAAGCATTTTTATTGCAGCGAAAGCGTTTAATTCACAGCGCCTAGCGCGTTTTATCACAGCGAAAGCGTTTGTTTACAGCAAGGCATTATTCGTCCTTGCGTTTAGTGAAACCATGAAACTGAGCATATCGACCACATTATTTTATGGTAAGCACATTTTTGATGTGCTGCCGGAATTGAAAGGGCTTTTCTTTGATGGTCTTGAACTGAGACTCAAGGAGTCCCATTTTGATTATAATGAGAATAGGGAAATAAAGGAGCTCACAAAAAAGGCAAAGAAGGAAAAAATAAAAATTATTTCCCTCCATGCTCCATCATCGATTGATATTTCATCTTCGGATGAGTGGGATAGGGTGCGTTCAATCAGGGAGGTCCAGAAGGCAGTTGTTATCGCAAACAGGATTGGTGCCGAGTTTATTGTTGTTCATCCTGGTGAAAAACGTTATGATGGCGATACACAGTTCAGGATGTTGAAGAGCAGCCTGGATGAAATCATAGATTTCGCAAAAGGATGGGAAATACCTGTTCTCATTGAGAACACGCAGCCGGGGAAGATCGGGGATAATCTGAAAGAAATTGTAAAAATCATTGATATGTACGATACGAAATATACGGGAACCTGTCTCGATACAAGCCACCTGAACCTCTGCGGGATGTGTATGGGTGATGCAATACAGCAGTTAGGCGGCTGTGTTAAGGAAGTGCATGTGAGTGATAATAAGGGCAAAAAGGATGACCATGCGCTCCCATACGAGGGAACTTTTGATTGGGATGATTTCCTTCATGGACTCAAGGATATCCAGTTTGACCAAACGCTCTGTTTTGAGCTCATGCCCGAGGATGATTATATTCGGTGTGTGAAGAAAATTGAAGAGCTCTATAAAAAATGGGTGAAAGCTTTAGATAAGTAGGCATCAAATCTTATATCTGATATCTCAGGGGTTCTATGAGAAATTTTCTCTTGCTATTTTTTTTGATGTATGGTAATGACATAAGGTGAAAACAAAAGGAGGTGTTATATGAGGAAGGTTGCATTAATCCTTGTTATTCTTGTTCTCATCCCTCTTGCACTGGTAAATTGCCGGGGAAAAGGGGATTCTCCTATTCCGGGAGTAGGGAAGAAGATTGGAGAGAAGTTGGACTTTGATGACACTGATGATCTGGTGCTCACCGAGAAAGAAGTGAAGGCTTTCATTAAAGCCTTTCCTGTTTTCAAAGAAACAATAGAGAAGGAAGGCGAAAAGTTGGAAGACATTGGAAAAGGCTTGTTCAAAACAATGAAAGGTGGTCGTGAGGCTCTTAAGTCCATGAAAAAGTTAAATAAAGTCTTGAAGCCTTATGGATTTACCATGGAAACGTTTATGAAGAGCTATGCCAAAATTTTCGGCACATTTGGTTACATGATGGGGATGGAAGCCAAGAAACTCGCTATGGACAATGTTGGTGCGATGAAGAAAATGCTTGACAATCCGGCGCTTTCTGCTGAGGAAAAGAAAGAAATAGAAGAATCCATTAAGGAATTGGAAAAAGGAGATGATACCGAGGAAGCCAGAGTTTATAAAAAGAATATGAGGATTCTTGAAAAATACAAGAAAGAGCTTGAGGATATAATGAATTAAGTTCAGGATAAAGTTTTTAACGGTGAACTATCAATGAAATTTCTTCATTTATCAGATTCACATCTTGGTGAATCGATGCCACTATACCGCACCCCGCCAAATAATTGGCGGGGTGAAAAGTTTATTAAGAACTATTACAGGGCTTTGAAACCAGCTCTGCGCGGTGAAGTTGACTTTGTTTTGCATGCCGGCGATCTCTTTGATAAATACCATATAAATATGGACATAATCGGTAGGGCAATGGTTCCACTACGGCAGATTGCCTCACGGAATATACCTGTCTTTATTGTTCCGGGTAACCATGAGCGGGAGCACATACCCGGCGGATTAATGCTTGCAGGAGAAAATATCCATATTTTCAGCAAACCTGAGATGGTAGAATTCACGGTTAAAACTGAGAAAGTAGTTATCGTCGGGTTTCCATTTATTCGTCACCATTCAAGAATCGTGTTTCGGAAAAGAGTGAAAGAAACGGGATGGAAACACAAAAACGATGCCTTCAATATCCTTCTCTGTCACCAAACATTTGAAGGTGCGAAGGTTGGAACGAGAAATTTTACCTTTAGAAATGGTGAACATGTTGTGCCGCTGAGCGAGATTCCAGCAGGTTTTAATTACATTGCCTGCGGACATATCCATAAACAGCAGATTATGAAAACAAAGAATGTGACAATCTGTTATGCTGGCTCCACGGAACGGGTTAGTTTTCAGGAACTCAACGAAGAGAAAGGATACTACATAGTTGAGGTGAAGAACGGCATTCCTTATCCTGGATTCAGAAAACTTTCTTCAACCATTATGACCGTTGTGGTGATTGATACGACCAACAGGACACCTGATAAACTTATCAAATTGCTGGAGGAAAATATTCAAACGGCAAAAGCCGCAACCATCCTTCGCTTTCATCTGCATGGCGAAATAGAATTGGACGGGCTAAAGAAGATTCCGCTCCATCTGTTCAAGCAGCAGCGAAATGACATACGGGTAGAATTCCGCAAGGAAGATCTTGTTATTCTCAAGGACAGGAGCAAGCGTTTTTGGGAAAAGAGGATTGAAAAGAAGAAAGAAAAGTATTCCATTCCCTACAGCATTGTTATTGATGACAAAAAAAGAAGATTTTCCTTCTCAAGAAAGGGACTAAATGGAGTTCCTTCCTCAACAGGGATCTACCTCTTGTTGAATAAAGATGACAGGATTCTTTATATAGGTAAGGCGAAACAGCTGAGAAATCGTTTAATTTCTCATCTCAGAAGGAAGGAAAAGAAGAATGAAGGTTTTTATTTCTGGTTAAGCCAGGTAAAAAGCTGTGAGCTGGTAATAACAGGCAATGAACTCTCTGCCCTGTTCCTTGAGATGAGCCAGATACGCAGCAATCTTCCTCCCTATAACAAGCAGATAAAGGAATTCCGGAATTACATTTATCTTGTTGTGAAAAAGGATAGTACTTTCCCAACGATACGGGTTGCTGATGAGATAGGGAATGATGGTAATTTGTATTTTGGCCCGTTTAGAAAAGAATACAAAATAAGAGAAGCCGTGAGACAATTGCGGGAACTTTTTGGAATAAGACCGTGTAGAAGAAATCTTAATGAAAGCCTGCGTCTCTTTTCATGTTCATTAAGAGACATTGGTAAATGTGATTCTCCCTGTACCGGTGGTGTTAATCCATCTGAATATTCGAAAAGAGTAGAGCATCTTGTTGATTTCCTGTACGGTAAAAATAGCAGGGTCTTGAGAAAATTAGAGAAGGAAAGGGCTCAACTGGCTTCTATTCAGGAATTCGAGAAGGCAGCTGAACTGCAGCAGAAAATCGTCAACCTTGGGATTCTCTTCAATATGTTGAAAAGGGTGCATGAAGCAACGGGAATATTTGGCACGTTAACGCTTGATTTTGAAAACGGCAAACTGGAAAAATTTCCGATAAAGCAAGGAAGGGTTTTGTGGATGAAATCCAGCGTATCAGGCAGTACATTTGGTTTTCCCCCAAACAAATGGGAGCTTGATGAAATGATGCTCCTGTTGAAAGCAGTTGAAAGTAAGGATACCTGCCTTAAGTTGAATAAATAGAATTTATCCCATTTGAGAAATAAAGGAACAACAGTACTGAGAGAATTTCGGTTGTAATCCTGCGCTTTTCGAGAAAGCGATTACTTCTTCTGATGGATAAGCAATTCCATTAAATCCTGATTTCACTGCAAGTATGTCGATCTCTCTTTCCATCCTACCGCCAGGTCTTGCACATCCAATTAAGAGCGGAGTTTTTGGAAAGGTCTCTCTTGCGAAAATAAATATTTCCTTAAGACTATCGAGGGATGGAGGTTTGACATTTAACCTGTAGAATTCAGTTCCTTTGAGTTTCTTGGTTATAACGATGACCAGGGAGGAAAGATTGTAATGTGCCAGACTTTGCATTGCTTTAAACTCTCCAAGAATTTCTCCATAGTGAAGTCCGACAACGATATGGGGCACAACGGCAATGTTTTGCTTGACCAGATATTTCACCGAATTATAGAAGTCCACAGGTTCTTTATCCAGGTTGTATATCTCACGAATTGTCTCTTTGCTTCCAATAATGTCCAGCATGGCGATGTCGAAGACTTCCTTCATTTTGGACGCTGTTTCTTTGTCCACCAGTCCTGTGTGCGCTGCCAATTTCAGGTTCATTTCTTGTTTGATCCTTTTGAGTGCCGGAAAAAAAGGTTTCATGGGAACACTACCATCGATACATGAACCACCTGTTATGAGAAGTCCTTCAATACCCTTTTCTATCAGTTTCTCAACGACGGCAAGAAGCTCATCAGGTGTATTTGCCCAGTACATCGATTCAAGAAGTGTACCACCACAGTGTTTACAGTTAAGTGTGCAGTTAGGTCCCGTTAAGGAGATCGGCACAAAGACGGGTTTATTGGAACGCGCAAACTCCTCACATTCATACTTCTTCAATGTTGGTGCAAAGAAGAACATTTCGGGAGAAAAATTCTTCCTCCGAATATCAAACGCACTTTTCAACTCAGGTTCTATTTTTTCGTGTTTGAAATTATTTGGAGTTCTCATAGAGTTCTCTCCTGACCCTTTTCACATCATCAGGTGTTGGCATAAAAGGGAAATTTCTGAAATCCGGTCCTGGAAGTGAATTGGCAAAAGGTCTGTTACAGGCAACACAGCCATCCTCTCCAAGGCATCCACTGGTCATAAATGGTATCCCGCTATCAATTGTTTTTTCGAGTTCCTCTGCTGCTATCCCATAATTTGTTATTTGACCATGCGCATTGAATTTCATCGATGAGAAGCAAGAGATACCTTCATCTATGAGATGCCGCGCGATTTGAATCCTTCTGTACTGAGCAATAGGAGGTTGAGGATGTTCAGCGAGTTGCGAGGATTCCTCAGGAAAGAATGAGAAAAGGTGGGTGAATCCGCCAATGTCGTAAATCTTCTGCATTACATCAACCATTTCAGCTTCGGTTTCGCCCATGCCCACCATGAAATGACTGCCAACCATTCTTTCCCCGAAGACATCAAGGGCATCCTGAAACTGTGTCCAATATTTCTCCCATTTGTGAACAGGTCCCCTGTATTTATCAAACAGCGTTTTAGTTGCCAGGTCTATTGCAATTCCGATATTGTCCACTCCCGCCTCTTTCATTTCTTCAAGGTCCTTTTTGGAAAGCAGTGTTGGTGTAATGAGACCCGAGACAGGTATATCCAGATTTTCTTTTATCCGTTTTGTTATCGCAATAAGGTCGTGCTGCGCTCTCTTATGGGTAATCATTGAGATGCAAACTCTCTTGATCGAATCCTTTTTTTCTACCATTTGTTTCACGACCTTAAAAGTGGGGTAAATGGGCCATTCTACTCGAATAAAACTCTTTTTCTCGTATTCACCCGGTCGTATCCTGCTCAGTCCGCAATAGGCACAATGCGCACTGCACCCATCACTGTAAGTGAGCAGAAGATTGATACAGTAGAGGCGCGCATTACGGTAGAAACGCCCGGGCTTTAAATCCAGTGTCATCGCTGCCGCCATGCTTGTCTTAATGTATTCAGGGCTTTCCATAGTTACCTCCATTGTATTATATTCATAATAAATTTCACAGATTTTTTTCCTTCAATCTTTTGCTTCGCTATGGTATTCCTGAAATGCTACCCATGTTTGTTTGATAATTGTTTCAAGGGGCTCTTTTCCCCAATGTGCGTCCATGAACTCCCTTTTCCTTACAGATGTTCCGATATAGCTCCCCCAGAGTTCCAAAATAGCGTATTCATATTCTTTCAGCACTTCACTATTGTTTTCTGCAAGCGTCTTAACAATGATCCTGCCGGCGAGTTTTCCGGAGATTACTGCCTGGGGAATACCTGCACCCGTTATTGAGTGTACGAGCCCTGCTGCATCCCCGACAAGCAGCATATTGTGCTTCACAAGCGTGTCGAGAATGCCTCCTGTCGGAATTAAACCCTTTGAAAACCGTATGCCAGAGCTTTTCCTGAGTTGCAATCTGTCAAGCATAAACTCAAGAACCCGCAGAGGATTTTTTTTAAAGGTGATTCCAACCCCGACACCAAGATTAAATGCGCTGGCTTTTGGAAAGAGCCACCCGTAACCAGCGGGACATTCATCGAAGAAGTAAACCTTACAGATAGCGGAATCTCCTTTCTTGAGTAATTCAATCTGATACGTATTGTTGAATGCAGTATTTCTTGAATCCATCCACCTTCCTACTGTTGATGCTGGGCCATCTGCGCCGACAATATATTTTGCTCCGTAATGCGCCATTCCGTTGTTCGTTCTTGCCATAACCGTGCCATCCGTCAATGATACAGCCACCGCGCCAATGTTAATCTTTGCTCCCTTCCGTATTGCATCAAGACTGAGGGCTCTATCAAAGGCAACACGGTTGATCATATAACCAGGGGTTTTGGTTTCAGAAAATTCGGTGAAATCGATATGGGTTCTCAGAGAGGAGATCTCGTTCTCAATAAAGTCCTTCGTGATATTCAGTTCGCGCAGGAAGAGTTTCGGGATGTATTCACCGCATTGAAGCGGTTCGCCAATGGATTGCCTTTTTTCAAGGACATGAACATTGTATCCCGCCTCCGCGATGATTGCAGCGCAGGATAATCCTGCTGGTCCTGCGCCGACAATAAGAACATCAATATCATTCATTATTGACAACCGTTATTACTTTTCGTAAAAGGTCTAATCGTAGGTCTGTCTTCTTTTCAAAATTACCAGCATATGCTAATTTCTCTTCTCCCAGTTCGTAGCACGTTGTATTATCAATATTGATAAGGATGCCTGGCAAACCAGCCCTTTCAAAATCCTTTTCATGCTTGATGTAGAACGGCTCACAGCAGCATCCTATGAATGCCTTTTTTCCTTTTTTCCGGTATCGTACAATGGTTCTTATGAGGTCTTCGAAACTCACGATGGAAACGGGAAGCATATCGTTCTCCTGCCCCATTTGATAAGCATCCCCGATGGTGCATCTACCGCAGATTGTGCAATCCTTTTTATATCTGAATTCACAATCGGCTTCTTTTGAACAATAGGGGAGCAGAAGCAGGTCAGGTTTTATCTTCAGAATCGTTTCAAAGGAATCAATTACCGTAAAGAGGTGATTTGATTCATTCAGGTCAAATCCATAGCGCAGATATTTAATTTTCGATAATGTCTTGTTTATAGTGAAAACAATGTCTTCGGGGTTTATTCCAACGATTCTCAAATCATGCGTTTCGAAGAAATTCAAGATTGTATTTCTAATTTTTTTTGAATCAACCTTTATACCTTTTAATGCAGCTTCAAGATCATATATCCCTCTAACCGGGAAGGCAAAGAAATCTCCCGTAATGATAATCTGTTCGATTATCTTTGTTCGCTGGGTATAAACCAGAGAAACCTTGATAAGTCCACCACGCGTTTTATGAGATGAATACAATGAGCATGCATCATTGGTCGTATTGCGGTATATCCATTCCTTTGATTGTTTTGCGGTAACTTTTTCAGCAAATGTTTTCTTCTCTTCACCGGTAAGTTCTCCGTCTTCCAGTCTGATGGAAAAAACTTCTTCAAAACCTTCCCGCATCTTCCTCTTCACTGAATCCATATCTGGAATAAACCCTAATTCCTTTGACAACCACGTGACACGGTCCTTGACGGATTCCACTTCCTTATCTTCGAGCTTCTTTGTTGGAATTCTTAATGCTCTGAGCATTGTGTTGACATCAAAGTCAATGAGCAGTGTTCCCTGAAACATGAAGGAATCACCTATTTCCGTTCCTCCTGTTCCCGCTATCTTTCTGCTTTTTATTTCAATGTCATTTTTGGGTCTAAAATGTGCCTGTAAATTAAGTTTTTCCAATCCCCTGATAATGCCGCCGCAAATTCGCTCAAAAAGGTGCTCATTAACAACAGAGAATCCCAGATCCTTCTTCGATGCAAACAACTCCCAACCGAGCTGGAATGAATCAAAATAGATCGCTCCACCACCGGTGATCCTTCGCCCAATCTCGATTCCTTTTTCCCTGCAGTAATCAATTCTTACTTCATTCTCAACTGATTGATGATAGCCGATAAGCACTGCTTCCGGATAGTACTGAAGAAATCGTAAGGTATTTGGAATGAGACCTTTAGAATGTACCTCAAGAATAGCTTCGTCGAGTGCAATATTTTCTGCTGCGCTTTTTATTCCTGTGTCCAAAAGACGCCACTTCACCGGATAATCCATAGCAAAAAAATATACCAAAACTTGCTCGCAAAGTCAAACGAAATCATTTTTCTTGACAATGAGAAAGATGTACTGTACTGTTCGGATTGAGTTATCGAAGTCTTTCAGGAGTCATTAATTGCTATTCGGGTTTGAAAAAGCAAAAAAATTTGCTCGGCAGTTGCGTGAAGCAAGAAAAGTTGGCAAGAAACCATCTTTTGGACGGCTCGTAGATATTGTAAAATCCGGTTTACGCTACCGATTGAGTCCACTCGAGTACTATCTGTATGGTTTTGATGCGGATGGCATAACACGCAAGAAAAGGTTTTCATATCTGTCCAATGAAAGAATTGTAAGGATCTTCCGACCAGCGCTGAACAACCGGAGATGGATATCCGTTCTTGAAAATAAACTGCTCTTCTTCCATTACTATTCACAATTCAAACTTCCTGTAGTGAATGTTTACGGTTTCTATTACCCTGATCGTGGGTTTTTTCTTGATGGAACATCATTGCGCGGAAAAGATGATTTTGTGAAATGGATTAAAAAATCGGGTATAAAAGATCTGGTTGTGAAACCGGTTGGTTCTCTGGGAGGGAAGGGAATAAAAATTTTCACCAGAGTAATCTCACCAGAATTAGCTTTAGGAAACGATGGAAAGGAATACACTTTGGGAGAAATTTTTTCCTTCATGGACAATGACATTACAGCAAGGCAACCGCGTGAGGATCCATTCAGGGGATATATCATTGAAGCGAAGATTTCTCAAGATCCTGTTATGAATGTGCTCTCCGGAGCATCACTTAATACTATCAGGGTGTCGACAATAATAACAAAGCACAATGAAGTTCTTATCGATTTCGCTATGATCAGGATGGGCAAAGCGGGGAGTCTCACAGATAATTTACATCAAGGTGGCTACGTGGTAAACATACAGATTGAGAAAGGAGAACTTGATGAAAAGACGTTTGGCTACAGGGGTGAAGAGGGTCCCTGGATTGAAGAAAAAGAGCAAAAAGTGAAACAACTATTTACAAAGGGTAGAATTCCATACTGGGATGCAATTGTTTCACTTGTGAAAAAAACTGCTGCACTTTCACCTGAGTTGCGTTCTGTTGGCTGGGATATCGCTCTTTCGAAAGATGGACCCGTTCTGATGGAAGGCAATGACAACTGGGACATGGTGATTGCCCAGGTACTTGCAGGTGGGTACCTTACAGAAAGAAGAAGAGAGATACTGAGAGCATACGGACTGGAGTTCCCAATGTAGCCGCGGCTTCTAAACTCGAGCAGGCAAACAGTATGATAAACGAAGAAACAAACAAGCAGAGTTTCACCCGAAGGGTGGGTGGATTTGGATTGGGAACAGCTCTATCACGAATTCTTGGTCTTGTTCGTGAAATGACATTCTCATACCTGTTCGGTGCGGGAATGATGATGGATGCTTACCGGATCGCATTCAATATTCCCAATCTCCTCAGAGACCTGTTTTCAGAAGGTTCGCTCAGTGCAGCATTTCTCCCCATTTTCTCCGATTACGATAAACGGAAAGGGAAGAAGGACGCTTTCCAATTTGCGGGGTATGTTTTCAATGTTCTTATTTTAGGTATTGGATTTCTTGTAGCTGCCGGGATGATATTCTCGCCGCAGATTGTCCATACGATTGCGTACGGATTTACAAAAGATCCTGAGAAGTTTGCCCTGACCATTCGGTTGACGAGAATCATGTTCCCGTTTGTTATATTCATGGTGCTTTCCGCACTGAGCATGGGAGTACTGAACTACTATAACCATTTCTTCACTACCGGTTTTGCACCTGCGTTTTTCAATCTTGGAATCATTGGCTGCGGCTTTATCATTTCGCCATTTCTCATACAGCGAGGGATTTCTCCAATAGTATCCGTTGGAATAGGTGTCCTCGTTGGCGCCCTTCTTCAGTTCCTGATTCAGGTTCCGTACTTCATAAAATCCGGATTCAGGTTTATCAGGAGGATTAACTTCAGGGAAAAAGGATTGCGGAGATTGCTAAAAATTATGATTCCCATCGAGTTCAGTTACGCGGTGACGCGAATTAATGTCATGGTAAATATGTTTCTTGCTTCATTGCTTATTGAGGGTTCGGTATCATATCTTGGTTATGCCATGCGGTTGATGCAATTACCTATAGGTGTTCTGGGAATGGCTGTTGCCACCGTAACATTGCCCGATGCTGC
>CBDUQV010000042.1:0-12085 GCA_965369615.1 uncultured bacterium
TAACATCGTTCAACAGTATATATCAAGGAGGGAAAAAAGACAAGTCTTTTTTATGGATTGGCTACTGAGGAGCAGGACCGAAGAACGACAAAGTAAAAAAGCTCCTCAGGTAGGACTCTCCTCAAAACTACCTTCGGAGTAAACTCACTTATTCAAATTTGCTCTATCTAATTTCTTCTTTCTATTCCACCCTTTTATTTGTTTTTCTCTCTTTGCTGCTGTGCATCTATCTTCATATTCTTCAACATGAATTAATCCAGCATTCTTATGTTGTCTCATACGATTAGTTAAGTCTGTAGTAATACCAGTGTACAATCCACCCGCTTTATTACATATATAAACATACCACATTGCAAATTTGAAAGTTTAATTCCCGTAACAAGGAGCTTTTCTTGAGGGATTTAACCCTCAAAAAAAGCTCCTCAGGTAGGACTCGAACCTACGACATCCTGATTAACAGTCAGGCGCTCTCCCAACTGAGCTACTGAGGAACAATTTATTTTACTTATATGAAAAATTTAGGTGTTTGTCAAGCGAAAAATTAAATACTCAACAAAATGGAAATTTACTTAAATAAATTGTGTTATGTAAGAACTTATTATTGTTTACCAGGACCTAAATTTTGCTTGACATAAATTGTAAACTATGATAAAAAAAAACACGTTAAACAGGAGGTAAAGGTGGCGATGGATTTAGTTAATGAAATACTAAAAGCCGAAAAACAGGCTGAAAAGATTAAAAAAGATGCCGAAACAAAAGCGAAAAAAATCCTTGAGGATACAAGAAGCCAATCCCGGGAAAGCGCAGAGGAGGCAAAGACTGAAAGAGAAGGAAAAATAAAAGCGGCAATAAGCGAAGCTGAAACAGAAGCAGAGAAAGAACTCAAGATGATAGAAACTGACCAGGAAAAACAACTGAAAGAAATCCGGGCAAAATCCCGGAAGAATATCACCATTGCCGTAAAAATGACATTAAAAGAGGTCTCTGGATAATGTCAATTGCAAAAATGACCAAGGTTTCAATTGCTCTCCACTCGTCACACAAAGAGAACTTTCTCAAAGAACTGCAGGATCTATCCGCTCTGCACATCATAAAAATCGAGAAGCAGGAGAAATCTAACGGTCAGGAGTTTACTGACGAAGATACAATACGGCAACTGGAAAGTCAGCTCAATCGACTCAGTGATACTATTTTATTTGTGCAAAGATTCATAAAAACCGGTGGTTTTCTTGAAAGCCTTGTTCCCCAGAAACTACCCATCTCGCACGAAACCTACGATGAAACGATCGAACACTTTAAATGCAAAGAAATGATAGACCGTATCAAGAAAATCGAACAGCAACTATCCAAACTTCGCTCAGATAAGGAACATTTACTAACAAAAAAGCAAACAATAGAACCATGGATAAAACTCGATACCCCAATAGAATTGCTCAAAGAAACAACAACGACGCGTGTCCTTCCAGGCAGGATCAACAAACGTCTCTTTTCTGATGATGTGCAGCAAAAAGCAGAAGATATGGGCATTGAGATTGCAAAAATCGCAGAATCAAAAAATGATATTTTTGTTATTCTTCTTTACCATAAGAATAACGATGAAAGTGCGGGTGAATTTCTCGATGAAATAAATTTTGCTCTTGAGGATTTTAGAGGTTTTACAGGGAAACCGGTAGATATACTCAAGGAAATCGAAGAACAATCTGGTACAATTGAAACGGAATGCGAATCTTTGCTGGAGAAGGCAAAGGAATTTGCAAATTTTTACGATCAACTGCTCATAACATACGACCACATCAACGATGAGGTAACCAGGTTGCACGCAATCAGGGATGCGGTAAGAACAAAAACGACATACATAATTCATGGTTGGGTGGAAACAAAACAAAAGGAATCATTGCAGAAATTGATTAATTCGTACGACGCAGCAGTCATCGATGAAATCGAACCTGAACAAGAAGAAATGCCACCGGTAAAACTCGTTAACAGATCAATTTTTGCACCATTCGAGATCGTAACACAACTGTATGGAACACCAAACTACAGAGAACTGGACCCGAGCCCCCACCTTTCAATTTTCTTCGCCCTCTTCTTCGGACTCTGTATAACCGATGCTGGATATGGTATCGTTCTTGCCCTCATTGCACTTCTTCTCATGAAAAAAATGCCCTCAGGTAAGAAATTTCTCTGGCTTCTCTTTATTGGTGCTCTCTTTACCATCGTTGAAGGTGCACTTCTCGGTGGATGGTTTGGAGATCTATTTAAGGGAACTTCCCTGGGAAAAGGACTTGATACGCTCATTGTCTTTGACCCGATGAAATCCTACTTTGTCTTCTTCAGGCTGGCAATTCTCCTTGGAGCTGTACAGGTATTCTGGGGACTTCTCATCAAAATGTATGAGAATATTAAAAGCAAAAACTATGCAGATGCATTTATTGAAGAAATAATCTGGCTTACGCTTCTTTCCTCTCTTGCTGTACTGCTTTTTGCGACAGATCTGTGCATTCAAGTCAATCTGTCACCCATGAAACTCATTCCAGAATCCTTCATTTTTCCATCATTACTTATTGCCTTAGCTTGTTCATTAATAATTATATTCTTTGGTGCACGAAAGGAAGAAAGCTGGTTTTTCAGATTAATTATTGGTGTGCTTCGATTATTCATATTGGGAGGGATTTTTTCCTATATGGGAGATTTCCTTTCCTACATCAGGCTCATGGCACTTGGACTCGTAACTGCCGGAATAGCAGGGGCAATTAACGAAATTGCCCGAATGACACTTGGCATACCTGTTGTAGGCGTTATTCTCTTCATCATTATACTCATAGGCGGACATCTTTTCAATATAGGTATCAATACACTCGGAGGATTTGTGCACACACTCAGGCTCCAGTACGTTGAATTCTTCCAAAAATTCTTCACCGGAGGTGGAAAACCTTTCAATCCATTGAGAAAAGCGGAAAAATACGTTGTTGTAAAACAAGTATAAACGTGTATAAAATATAAAGGAGGTTATATGGATGGTATGGCAATAGGTATCGCAGGAAGTGCGCTCGCTGCTTTCCTTGCGGGAATCGGCTCCGCAATAGGTATTGGGATCGCCGGTCAGCAAGCTGCGGGAGTTCTCAGCGAAGACCCGGATAAGTTTGGAAGTCTTTTCCTGCTTGTTGTTCTTCCGGGAACACAGGGGTTTTATGGATTCCTGGGCGCGTTACTTGCTATTGGGAAACTTAATGCTGATATGAGCATGGCTGAAGGATGGCGTGTATTCGCAGCATGCTTGCCCATTGCTTTTGCCGGTTTGATCTCCGCCATACACCAGGGTAAAGTGTGTGCAGCAGGCGTAAATCTTGTTGCAAAAAGAGCAGATCAGGCAATGAAAGGAGTTATCTATGCAGCAATGGTGGAAACATAGGCTGTCCTGGGATTCCTTGTTACCCTGTTCCTTATTGGAAAGGTAAACATGTAAGAGGACTGAATGAGAGCTATCGCCCTTTATACTACAGAGTAACTCATCGAATACTCTCTTCAAGGAGGAAATAGAGTGGGAGAAAACAAGATACAGAACAAGATACTTGAAGATGCAAAAGCAGAAGCAAAAAGAATTCTCGACGGAGCAAGTCAGAAAGCAGATGAAATGCACAGGCAGTCGGAGAATGAGGTACACCATATAAGGGAAGAGACCGCATCCCTTGCAGAAGAAGCAAAGACCCGTGAAATGAAGAGAAGGCTTTCAGAGGCAAGAATGCAAAGCAGGAGAGTGCTCCTCCGGGAAAAGCGAAATATTATTAATGCCGTCTTCGATGAAGCAAAAAAGAAACTCCTTTCACTTAAAAAACCCGATTATATCCACTTCATCTCAAACACTATTAAGGAAGAAATAAAAGGAGATTCGGTAACCATAGTGCTGGCAGAAAATGATATCAAACGCTTCGGTGATTCTGTTGTGAAAGAAATTATGAAATCAATTGGTTTCAAGGGAGATACCCGCACGGAACAGGGAACATTTGATGGTGGATGCATCATTAAGAAGGATACCTATGAATTCAATGCAACTATTAATACTATCTTCAGCAAAATCAAGGAAACCCTCGAAAGCAAACTGCAAAAATTACTCTTTGAATGAACCGTAGGGCAGGGTAATACAGAGTACAATGAGAGCATACAAAAAGGTACAATAAACAGTGGATAGTAACACAGAGTTCACACCAGATGTACGGTACGCATATGCAACGGGAAGAATCCGTGTATTGGAATCAAAATTGCTTTCTTCTTCTAAAGTGGATAAAATGATTCAAAGCCCAACTATTAAAGATGCGCTCATCTACCTTGAAGATACCGCCTATGATGATACGATTGCCGAAATGAAGGATCCCAACAACTACGAAGACCTTGTAATAAAAGAGAAGCAAGCAGCGTTTACGCTTATGGAACGGCTCATACCTGATGCACCAGTTAAACACCTTTTCAGGATTCCCTATGATTTCCACAATATAAAATTGCTTTTGAAGAAGAGATCAAGCAGCGTTGATACACCCATAATTCTCAGTGACCTGGGTACGGTCGCCGCCCAAAAAGTGAAAGATGCTTTTGAAACAGAGAATTTTAACCCGTTGCCTGAATTCATGCGCAAAGTAATCGGCGAGGCACTCGCCCATTATTATCTCAAGAAAAGTCTGAAATCAATGGAATTTCTTGTTGACAACTTCGAATATGACTTTCTCCTTTCCCTTGCCGGGACAACCGGGATTCCCTTCCTGATCAACTATATAAGGTCAAGAATCGACCTGACCAATGTCTCGACATTCCTGCGAATCAGATACTTCGATACAGATGATAACTTCGAAGAAGCTTTGATCAAGGGAGGAACACTCCCGCCATTATTTTTTATGAAATTGGCAGGAGAATCAGTTGAAACGATACCAACCTTCTTCAGGAACACACCCTATGCCCGGCTCATTGATACAGGGGTGAAAAAAATTACAGAAGATGGAACATTTTCAATCTTTGACAGAGAAAGCGAAAACTTTATTCTTCAATTGATGCGACAAACCCGATTCATTACATTTGGTGTCGAACCAATAACTGCATACTTCGTAGCCAGGGAGCAAGACCTGAACATCATAAAAATGATAATTGTTGGAAAGCTCAACGAACTTCCAGATGCCGAAATTCGAGAGAGAATTCCTATGACCTTAAACTAATTGCCATAATGACAGGGAAAATAGCTGCAGTGGGAGAATCCGATATTATCGAACCATTGAAAATGGTTGGGGTAGACATATTCCCTGTTACAAAGGAAACAGTTAAAGATGTACTTACAAGCGTTGTTAATCAGGGATACGCTGTTGTCCTCATTTGCGAAAACAGCATAGAAGAAATTGAGGATTACTTTCTGAAACTCTCAATGCGCCCAATGCCCAGCCTTGTTCCCATTCCCGGGAAAGGAAAAAGTAAGAATTATGCTTACAAGAGATTACGTGAACTCATTAAGAAAGCCGTTGGAACAGATATACTGAAGGAACAAAGATAAAATGAGCAAACCATTCCCTTTAAGAATCTTACTCAAGAAGTGTACGATGTGCGGCATCTGCATTGACTCATGTCCCGTTGACGCACTCATCGAAGACGATGAGAAAATTATCATCGATGAATCCCTGTGCACGCTCTGCGGAATCTGTGAATCGGCATGTGAGGAAGGCGCAATTGTCAGAGAGAAGGAAGAACAAGCTATGGTCAGCCTTGATGAATACAAAAACGTGTGGATTTTTGCAGAACAGAAAAGAGGGAAGGTTGAACCAGTCGCATTTGAATTACTTGGAAAAGGACGAGAACTGGCGAATAAACTAAACACCGAACTCATTGCTGTTCTCCTTGGACACAATATCGAGTGCGAAACGGAAACACTTATCCACAAGGGTGCCGATAGGGTCATTCTTGTTGATGCGCCTGAACTGGCAACCTATCTACCAGAGCCATATGCAAATGTATTAAAAGAACTCGCTCTTGAATACAAACCGGAAATCATTCTGTCAGGATCAACAACCATTGGACGCTCGTTATTCGGGAGGCTTGCCGTTGGTCTTTCCACCGGTTTGACCGCAGATTGCACGATACTGGACATTGATGATGAGGATAAAAAACTCATTCAAACGCGACCAGCATGGGGTGGCAATATCATGGCAACGATAATTACGCCAAAAACCAGACCACAGATGGCAACCGTTCGTCACAAGGTTATGAAGGAACTTCCCCTTGACAAAACGAGGAGTGGCGAGGTAATAAGGAAATCATTCTCGAAGGAAATTCTCCGATCACGAAGCCGCTTTATTGAATTCGTTGAGGACCTTTCCCAACAGGTAAAACTCTCCGAGGCGAACATAATCGTGGCAGGTGGACGCGGACTTCGAAAACCGGAAAACTTCAAACTTATTCAGGAGCTTGCAGATGTACTCTGTGGGGCAGTTGGGGCATCGCGACCCTGTGTTGACGATGGTTGGATACCCTTTTCCCACCAGGTAGGACAAACAGGGAAAACCGTATCACCCAAATTATACGTTGCAGTCGGCATCTCTGGCTCCGTGCAGCATCTTGCTGGCATTCAGTCATCAGAAGTAATCGTCGCCATTAATAAGGATCCTGATGCATCAATTTTCAACATCTGTGATTACGGTATCGTTGGCGATCTTTTCGACGTTGTCCCCTTACTCACAAAGAAACTAAAGATATCTTTGAATACAAAATGTAAAAAATAAATATGATGAGAAAAACCAACAGAAAAAAAGAGCTCGCATTAGTGTGGAACATACACTCCCTGCGGGAAGGAGAGAATGCCTTCCATTTGACCTTTGATCCCAAAGATATTGGAATGCAAAATGGCAAAGTTCAAAACCCCATAGAATGCAGTATTGTCTTAAACCGAAACGGTACCGTGGTTACCTTCTCGGGTAGCATTAACTTCTCACTTGATCTTGAATGCGCGCGATGTTCTGAGCATTTTAATCGTAAGAAAACAGAAACGGCGACAGAATACTATCTGTCAGGAGAATCCTTACTTAATGGAGCGAAAGAAAACCTTTCATCTAAGGACGTTATGACAGAGTATTATGAGCATGAATGCATTGATATTGGATCGGTACTGTATGATACTATCAATCTTGTCATTCCCATAAAACCACTCTGTGATAAATCATGCAAAGGTCTTTGTTCTGAGTGCGGTGAAAACCTCAATAAGAAACAATGCCAATGCAGGAAAGAAAAAACCGATCCACGGTGGGAACCACTCAATAAATTAACGCAATAATACTCAGGAGGAAACATGGCATTACCAAAACAGAAACAGTCGAAAACAAGGGGAAAGAAGAGAAGAACACATTGGAAACTCTCCTTTCCTGGACTTATAAAATGCCCTCACTGCCACAGCCTGAAGCTGTCCCACAGGGTATGTCGAAACTGCGGCTATTATCGTGGAAAAGAAATAATCAAAATAAAAGAAAAATAATGAGAATCGCAATCGATGCAATGGGTGGAGACAATGCTCCCCTGGCAAATGTACAGGCAGCCTTTGAAGCCTCAAAACAGGTAACTGGACTTGATATCGTTCTCACCGGAAGGGAACAGGCAATAAAACAGTGTTTCTCGGAACTTCATGTGCCTTACAAAGATTTTACCATTATTCATGCCCCGCAGGTAATTGAACCTCACGAGATGCCTGCCGATGCATTCAGGAAAAAGAAGAACTCATCAATTGCAGTAGGAATAAGACTACTGAAGAAGAGGGAAGTCGAAGCATTTGTCAGCGCTGGAAACACAGGTGCTGTTGTTGCCTTCTCCATACTAACTCTCGGCAGATTGAAAGGTGTGCTGCGACCAGCTCTGGCATCGTTCTTCCCGGCAAAAAACGGTTGCACGCTTGTACTTGATGTTGGCGCCACTTCCGATACGAAATCAATTAATCTTTTCCAGTTCGCGGTAATGGGTTCGATTTATGTTGAAAAAATTGTGGGCATACAGAGACCAACAATTGCGCTGCTGAGCATTGGCGAAGAACGAACAAAGGGAAAAGATATTACTTACGAAGCATTTGCTCTTTTGGAAAAGTGTCCTCTCAATTTTATAGGCAATATCGAAGGGAATGATATTCTTTACGGCAAAGCAAATGTTGTCGTTATGGAGGGTTTTGTAGGGAACACAATGCTAAAATTTGGAGAAAGCATTGTACACATACTCGGTGATGCAATTAAAAATGCGGCAAGAGGGAACCTCAGGTATAAAATGGGAGGCATCCTTCTTCGTCCGGCGATTAAGGGGCTTTTTAATAAAATGAGCTATGAAGAGTACGGCGGAGCAGCTCTCCTCGGTGTTGATGGAATTGTCATTGTATCGCATGGCCGATCGAAGGTGAAAGCAATAAAAAATGCAATTCTGGCGGCATATAAAAATGCGCAGGAAAAAATCAATGAAATTATAAGCCTTAATTTGCAGAAATCAAAAAAAGAGGACACAAATGAGTAGGATCGCATTTCTTTTTCCCGGACAGGGATCCCAATATGTCGGCATGGGAAAATCCATCTATGAGACATTCAAGCAAGCCCAAATGATCTATGATAAAGCAGAAAAGACACTTGGCATCCCGCTGAAAAGAATATCATTTGAGGGACCCGAGGAGGAACTAAAAGAATCAAAAAACGCACAGGTTGCAATATTGGTACACAGTTATGCAATCTACACAATCCTTTCTTCTGAAATACAACCGGATATCGTTGCAGGACACAGTCTTGGTGAATATACAGCGCTTGTTGTGAGCGGAGCTATCTCCTTCAATGATGCGATGCATCTGACAAGACTACGGGGAGAATTAATGTCCCGTGCAGGAGATAAATCCCCGGGAACCATGGCTGCAATTATCGGCTTATCAAGTGATGTTGTAATAGCACTATGCAATTCACTGCAGCAAGAGGGCGTTATTAACCCGGCAAATTACAACTCGCTGCAGCAAACCGTCATTACCGGGGAAATACCACTCGTGCACAAAGCTATGAATATCGCAAAGGAAAAGGGAGCAAAACGGGCGATTGAGCTCAAGGTAAGCGGCGCTTTTCATTCCAAACTCATGGAGGAAGCTTTCATTCCTTTCAGGAAAGTCTTGCTCAACCAGGAATTTTCCCAACCTGCTATTCCTGTTGTTATGAATGTAACAGGAAAAAGTACAAAAGAAGAAGATGAAATACGAATCGCAATTACTGAGCAGATTCTGAACCCCGTACAATGGGTAAAAACCCTCCTCACGCTTGAAACAGCAGGTATAACTACATTTGTTGAAATTGGACCGGGCAAAGTTCTCTCGGGTCTCACCAAAAGGACACTACGGAATGTAGTAGTTCACAGTATCGATAACGCAGAATCATTGAAAAAATTCAAGGAAGGAATACAATGAAGGTAGCAATCATAACCGGTGGGGCAAGAGGAATTGGAAAAGCAATCGCGCTTAAACTTGCATCACAGAATATTGCTATTGCCCTCTGGGATATTATCAACGAGGGAAAAGCAACCGTGGATGAAATATCCTCCACCCATAATGTCACAGCAAACTTTTATAAGGTGGACGTTTCACAGTACGATGCGGTAGCGGAAATAATTCAGAAAGTGCTTGACGATTTTGAAAGAATCGATATAATGGTCAACAATGCTGGTATTGCCCGGGATGGGCTTCTGCTGCGTATGAAACCAGAAGAATGGCAGAGTGTGATTTCTGTCAATCTTACTGGTTGCTTTAACTGTACGAAAGCAATTCTCAAAACAATGATAACCCAAAGATGGGGCAGAATTATCAACATCTCATCGGTTATTGGTATTACCGGCAATTTTGGTCAATCAAACTATGCTGCATCAAAAGCAGGGATAATTGGTTTTACGAAAAGTATAGCAAAGGAGGTGGCAAAAAGAAATATAACAGTTAATGCTATAGCTCCGGGGTTGATAGAGACTGATATGACGGCTGCAATTCCTGAAGAAGTAAAATCATCATATAAAAAGCAAATTCCGATACAGAGAATGGGTACACCTGAGGATATTGCAAATGCTGTTGCATTTCTTGCCTCAGAAGATGCTTCGTATATTACCGGTCAAGTCATCAAGGTTGACGGTGGACTCGTTATGTAACGAAACCTTAACATACTAAGGAGGATGTTATGGCATCACAATACTTCGAAGAAGTGAAAAAAATTATTTGTGAGCAACTCGGTGTTGAAGAAAGCGCAGTAACTGAAGAGGCTCGATTTATTGAGGACCTTGGCGCAGACTCACTCGATACGGTTGAGCTTATCATGGCATTTGAAGATAAGTTCGAAACTGAAATTCCCGACGAGGAAGCTGAAAAGCTCACCAATGTGGGAACAGCCCTTGAATATCTCAAAAAGAAACTGAGCAAAAAGGAATAAAGAAGCTACCCACGGAAGGCAAAAATGGATAGAAAAATTGTAATAACTGGCTTAGGAATTATTTCGCCCATTGGGAATGACAAGAAAACGTTCTGGGAAAACCTCTCTGGTGGGAAAAGTGGCATCACGCAAATTACACGCTTTGATGTGACCGATTATACCTCAAGAATCGCTGGTGAAGTCAAGGGGTTTGATCCACTGCTCTATTTGGAGAAAAAGCAAACAAAAAGAATGGATCTTTTCTGTCAATATGGCGTTGCATGTGCTTTGCAGGCATTTGAAGATTCTGGTATTGACCTGGAGAAGGAAAATATCGAGCGGATAGGTGCAATCGTCGCATCCGGTATTGGTGGTCTTTCGACATGGGAAGAGCAACACAAGAGATTGCTCGACAAAGGGCCAGCGAGGGTCAGTCCTTTCTTTATTCCCTCAATGATTGTCAATACAATTGCTGGTTCCATTGCTATCCGCTTTGGTATTAAAGGCCCGAATTTCGCTGTCTCTTCCGCCTGCGCTTCTTCAGGACATGCCATTGGTGAAGCTTACCTTAGCATTAAAATGGGAAATGCCGATGTAATGCTGACAGGTGGATCTGAAGCTACCATTACTCCGCTTGCCCTCGCGGGTTTCTGTGTAATGAGAGCATTATCAACACGGAATGACGACCCTGAAAAAGCATCACGACCATTTGATAAAGAACGGGATGGGTTTGTTATAGCAGAAGGTGGTGGAATTGTTGTAATCGAAGATCTGGAACATGCCAAAGCCCGTGGGGCACACATCTACTGCGAATTAGCGGGTTATGGTGCATCTAATGATGCTTTCCACATAACCGCTCCGGATGAAAATGGAAGAGGAGCAGAATTGTCCATGAAAATGGCAGTTGAGGACGCACAATTCAACCTGAGTGATGTTGACTATATAAACGCCCACGGAACCTCAACCGCGCTCAATGACAAAATAGAAACAACAGCAATAAAATCTCTCTTCAAAGACCATGCAAAGAAGCTTGCAATTAGTTCAAATAAAAGCATGTTCGGACACTTGCTTGGCGCATCATCAATATGTGAACTCATCGCAACTGTTCTGACCATTAAAAATGGGATTATCCCACCAACCATTAATTATGAATTCCCGGATCCGGAATGTGACCTTGATTATGTACCAAACCAGGCACGAGAAATTGTTGTGAATACTGCAATCTCAAATTCCTTTGGTTTCGGCGGGCACAATGCATCACTTGCTCTGAAGAAGTTTACTGGCTAAGAGCGGCATGCTGAGATGGTATTGAAATTACTAAACCAAAAATGTAATGAGAAGACCATTCACCATTACTGGCGTTGAGCTATCAACGACGCCGAGACTTGAAGAAGCCTTAACACACACCTCATATGGTATGGGGAAGGATAACAGACACCTTGCCTTTCTTGGCGACGTAGTCCTTGCGCTTACTGTCAGTCTGCATATCATCAAGAACTATCCTCAGCTCACAATTGGCAGAATGACACAGATGCGGTCATCTATCATTAATGCGCATTTCCTCTCCGAAACGGCAAGATCATGGAATGTGCAAAAGTTACTAAAACTCGGGAAAGGTGAACGACAGAATGGCGGTGAAGAGAAAGAGAGTATCCTTGCCGAGCTAACGG